>JAFSZZ010000051.1 GCA_017458765.1 Lachnospiraceae bacterium
AACCTGTCGGGCCGCCACGTTTCAATTCCATCAGCAGATATAGGACTTGCCCAGCTGGCCATGCATTCATGCTACGAAACTGCCGGAACATATGACATCGGATATCTTATAAGGCTTATTACCCGCTTTTATGAATGCTGACTTGAAATTGTTAATTCCAGTGAAAAAGGGAGACGAGAGACAGGGGACGGTTCTCTGTCTCCCTGTCTCCTATGGGGAAAAGATATAATAGAAATGATGTATTGTCAACAGGAGGTTCCAATGAAGATTCAATGCGATTTTTGCGGAAATACATACGAAGATTTTTTGGAAAATTGTCCGTCATGCGGTGCTCCGAATCCTTCGCACCACGACGGTGATAAACAGCCCCATACCATAGAAGAACTAAAAAAATGGTATGAGGACAGTCATCTTCCGCCGCCGGAGACCACTAGATTCTTTATCGGAGTTGATTATAAGGATCCAAGGGCTTTTGGTATCTATAAGGATGATAGCGGCGAGTTTGTCGTATACAAGAACAAGGCCGATGGCAGCCGTGCCATCAGATACAAGGGTAAGGATGAAGCTTATGCAGTTGATGAAATATATCAGAAACTGAAGGATGAGATAGTCCATCAGAAAGCAAGAAACAGTTCGCGAAAGACGCAGACAAGAGTTGATCCCAAACTTAAGAAGATATATTCTGCAGGCTCCACGATTGCTGTTATAGTCTTTGTTGCCATATTTTCTGTCAATACGTTTATCGATTCTACATATAACAGACGGCATAACGGTTACTATAATTTTGGAGATGTAGTTTATTATAATGACAGCGGTGACTGGTATTATTTCGATGATCACAATGAAGACTGGTACGATGCTGATGTTCCCGTGCAGTATGATGAAAACAACACCGATCCTTATTTTATGGGCAGGACATATGAGGATGTGGATTGGGAATCGACAGATGAAGATCTAACAAAAAATGCTGACGGCAGCACTAAAAGTATTCCTGATATAGAAGACAGTACGGCATATCAGGATAACCATTCATCCGATTCCGACTCGGATTATGACTGGGATTCCGGTTCGGATTCTTGGGATTCCGGAGGCTCGGACTGGGATAGTGACTGGTGACACTGAGGGACAGAGTCAGTGGCTCATAAGACAAAAGAACCGTTCCCATGGCCTGATTAATGAGACAGAGAACCGTCCCCTGTCTCCCGTCCCCTGTCTCCCTGGAGAACCGTCCCCTGTCTCCCTGTTATAGAGGGTGCCGCAGGGAACCTCTATGGTTTCATAATCATGTGAATTTATGTATTCAAGCAGATAACCGCCTGTCTCATTCTCATTCGGCGCTGTATCGGACTCTACATCTCCGCAGGTTATGTAGCTTCCGAACTGTTCATTAAGAACAAGGATCATATCGGGATACCTGCCGGGGTTCATCTGATAGTACGGTTCCAGCCTCTTACTGTTAAAGGGTGTCCGCCAGGTTGTCGGAGCGCCGCACCTTAAGTCTGTGCACATATATCCCCAGGGGAGCAGTTTGGTTATGAATATGTTTGCCACGCTGCTCGAATCCTGCTCAAGAGAATTGTCAAACCTGTGCGGTTCGTTCAGGTTGCTGCTCTGACAGTATTTTCTGATCGTTGAATATACAACATTGTAAGCTACCTGATGATCTGCGGTCGTATACAGCCCCTTGGCAGGACCCGCGGATATTTTTGAATTAAGCATCTGTACCGGAGCATCCCTGTAGATGTTCACAAGCCTTAACATCATGGTCTGAACCAATACCGCACAAGTGATGGCTATGCAGGCAATGAGACATATATTTCCGAAGTTATGTATGCACCATGAGAATACTCTGTTTTTAACTTCGGTTTTCGGGAGAGACAGGGGACGGTTCTCTGTCTCTCCAACTGTGACACTTCTATGACATTTCATTTGTTATCCTCATATTAACAAAAACAAAAACGACCGCTGAGGCGGATAAAGGAGGATAAATACATGAAAAAATTATTAGTTGTAGTAATGACATTTATAATGACAATGGCAATTAGTGTTACAGTATTTGCAGCAAACAAGAAGCTTACTCTTGATCAGGCAAAGAAAGCAGCTCTTAATTATGCAGGTGTAAAGGCTTCAGAGGCAACTTTCACCAAGGCACACAAGGATTGGGAAGACGGCCGGGAGGATTATGAGATTGAGTTCTATTCCGGAAATACAGAATACGATATGGATGTAGACGTAAATAACGGAAGAATAACCGATTACAATGTTGAGTATCATGGAAATTACGGTCAGAACGCTTATTATTACGGACATTATGATTACGATGATGATGTTGACGATGATGATATGTTTGATTGGGATGACTGAGAAATAGCAGGAGGGAGACAGGGGACGGTTCTCTGTCTCCCTCTACTTCTTTATATTGAATTCAATATAATTTTCTTGGAAATTCCCGTACGCCGGTTTAGCTGACGGATGGATATCCCTGACCTATCAATTTACGGATTGAAGGATTAACTGCTGTTTCTTTATAATCGGTATTCCTGATCGGAATTCGGTATGAATTGGCTTTATGGCTTTTTCACTATTGTAATGTGAATGCAATAGAAAAAAACAGGGAGACATAGAACCGTCCCCTGTCTCTATTATAGAACCGGTCATTTTGTCAAGAGAAGATTATATCGAGAAGTGGCAGAATGAACCTTATGATCTTTGGAAAATAAATGACGACGATGTTAAGTGTCAGATACTAACAGAAAAAGGTGAGCGGGTAAGGTCAAAATCAGAGAAGATAATTGCAGATTCACTGAACAGATATAATATTCCATATAAATATGAGTATCCGCTTCGACTAATGGATGGGAACAGAATAGTTACAAGGCGTCCGGATTTTGTGGTTTTAAATACGGTAACGTTGGAAGAAAAGATTATAGAACACCTTGGAATGATGGGTGAGGAATCTTACTATAGGAACAATATGAGTAAGATATCTATCTATGAGAAAAACGGATATCTTATCGGCAAAAAACTTCTCATTCTACATGAGACTGCTGATAAACCTTTGGACACGTCTGTGATGAAGGCATATATCGAGGAATATCTGCTATGATTCGCTTCGTTACTTTACAGAATGTGCTAATTGCTCTATATTGATTATTATGTTCATGGTTGAATTAAGAAGCTGAAACAACAATAGGGACGGACTTCTTTGAACATTCAGATGTTATGATCTCGCCGGAAAAATGGCAGCCACTCGATATGGAAAAAGGGGGCAAAATGCGATTTAAAGAATACGGTAAAGGTCAAAAAGATATGATCATATTGCTTCATGGCGGAGGGCTGTCATGGTGGAACTATCGGGAAGAAGCAAAGCTCCTGGAAACGGAATATCATGTGATACTTCCGATCCTTGACGGACATGCGGGAAGCGACCGACCGTTTACGACGATCGAAGATAATGCAGCAGGGATCATTTCGTTCATTGATGAAAAACTGTCCGGTTCGGTCCGGCTGATCGGAGGGCTTTCGCTTGGCGGGCAGATACTGCTTGAAATGCTGTCAAAGCGAAGGGATATCTGTGACTATGCTCTTGTTGAGAGTGCATCCGTGATCCCGTCAAAACTTACAAATATGCTTATAACTCCGGCTCTTGGAAGCTGTTACGGGTTGATCGGAAACAGGAATTTCGCGCGCTTTCAGTTTAAGTCTCTGCATATTAAACCTGATCTGTTTGAAGATTATTACCGTGATACCCGTCAGATAAAAAAGCAGGATATGATCGCCTTTCTGAAAGCAAATACCGCTTATTCCCTGAAGGGTGATCTTAAAAAATCATCTGCCGGGATACACATGTACGTCGGGGAGAAGGAAAACCGGACGATACTCAAGTCTGCGGAAGCTATCTGCGACATTAACCCTTCCGCCGGTCTGCACCGCATGAAGGGTTTAAGACACGGAGAATTTTCGATAAATCATGCGGATATGTACGCGAAAGCAGTACGTCAGATCGTTCGGGGATACCGGTAATAATTTCTTTCATTTCAATTAAAGATATTCAAAGGAAAATATTATGGATAATATACTTATTGAAAATATAGATAGAGTACATACCACTGATATGGGAGTAGACAGAATAAGAAGAAACCTTGGTCTTGGTGAAATAGATGTAGTTAGTTGGTGCAAGGAAGAAATTCTTAAAACAGACGCAGACATAGAAAGACAAGGCAAAAACTGGTATGTTCACATAGATGGATGTGTTATTACAGTAAACGCAAGCAGTTATACCATTATAACCTGCCACAGGGAATAAATATGTTCTAACAGGAGAAACACTTTTCCTGAAAGGATATAAATAAATAATAATCATACACATATGAAAGCAGCGATAAACAAAGCAGAATCATACACATATGAAAGTAACGATAAACAAAGCAGAATCATACGAAAATGAGAGTGCGGTGATAAATGCGGTCGCCGTTACCGATGAAATACGGAATGCGGTGGATATACTACGCAATAACGGCGCAAGCATTCCCGTAATATCGGAGGGTGATACGCTGATGATCAGAGCATCGTCGATATATTACATAGAGTCAGTCGATAAGAGGACCTATGTATATACGAAGGATGACTGCCATGAGACTAAATACCGCCTTTATGAGCTGGAGGAGATCCTGGGCGTCAATTTCTTAAGGTGCTCCAAGGCCATGATCATCAACATAAAAAAGATCCGCTCGGTGAGAGCAGAGCTCAATGCAAGACTCAGCGCGGAGCTTCTTAACGGCGAGCGCCTCATCATATCCAGAGGCTATGTTAAAGATCTTAAGAAAAAACTCGGAGTGATATAGATATGAACAGAGCTAAGCTTATTTTCAACCAGACACTGATGATATCGACAGCCATACTCTTTGGCATGGGCATAAGGACAGCGATCCTTTTCGTGACGGCCGGAGAATACATGATCAGCTGGCAATGGTATATCCCACTGTCGATCATAGCGGTTGGCTTCCTGTGCGCGCTTGCTTCACTCATTCTGTATGATGACTCTGCCACAGGCAAGGTGAATATGCGCGTGAGGGTATGCCTGCATTGTATTCTCGTGCTTGCAATTGTGTCATTATCGGGACACTTTTTTAACTGGTATTCAAGCCTTGCCGAATACCTGATAATAGTTATAATGTACATCATCATCTATGCGTTTGTATGGATAGCCACTGTCTGGATGCTCAAAGTCGACGAGAAAAAGATCAACGACGCGATAAGTGAGATACGCGACGAAGAATAAAGGGAGGGAATTATATAATTGGAAATATACTGATTGAAATACAGACAGAATACATACGCCGATAAGGGAGCAGACAGGATAATAAAAATCAAAAATTCTGCAACTTGGTCACATGTTTATGCATGTTGGTCGGGTTGCTATTTTTTTGTGAAAAACAGTGTGGTATAAACAATTCAGACAGCAAAACAAAAGAAAGGAGCGTATGATCTGCCTGCGGTATAGATCATACAAAGGAAAAAATGACAAACGCGATAACGGTAAAAAACCTTACAAAAAAATACGACGATTTCACGGCGGTAAACAACATATCTTTTGATGTTGAGGAAGGAGAACTTTTCGCTTTTCTCGGAGAGAACGGAGCGGGAAAATCAACCACGATCAACATCCTCTGTACGATCCTTGATAAGACAGCAGGATATGTAAAGGTATTCGGCCATGAACTGTCAAAGGATGACGATAAGATAAGGAATCTTATCGGTATCGTTTTCCAGAATTCGGTACTCGATAAGAAGCTTACGGTCGGTGAGAACCTGATGACAAGAGGTGCCTACTACGGACTTGACAAGAGGCAGATAAAAGAGAGGCTTGAACCTTACATGGATGACTTTGAGATAGGAGAGATCTGGAACCGGAAGTATGAGAAGCTCTCGGGTGGACAGAGAAGGAGAGTGGACATCGTAAGGGCGCTTATAAATGATCCGAAGATACTATTCCTGGACGAGCCTACGACAGGACTTGATCCTAAATCACGCAAGATCGTGTGGGATCATATAAGGAAGCTTAAAGAAGAGAAGCAGCTTACCATTTTCCTGACGACACACTATATGGAAGAGACGGCGGATGCAGATGAGGTCAAGATCTTAGAGCATGGAAATATCATAGCCTCGGGAACGCCGGCGGAGCTCAAGACCAGATATGCATCATCAAAGCTTGTATGGTACACGGGCAGATCGGACAGTGCCGAGGATATCATAAAAGGTTACGATCACAGTTATGATGCGGATCACTATAATATAAAATTCACGGGATCAATTACGGATTTCTTATACAGGAACAGCAAGGTCTTAACGGATTATGAAGTGATCAAGGGAACGATGGATGACGTATTCTTAAATCTTACGGGACGGGAAATGGGAGCGTAAATGATCTGGAAACGACAGATACGGAATAGGAAGCGAAAAATACGAAAAGATATATATGAAACCGGAAGTATAAAAGATATTTGAAAATGACGTAAAGGAGATGGAAGCATGAAAATGTATATTGGACTTACAAAAAGGAATCTGTTGGTATATTTAAAGGATAAGCAGTCAATAGTCTTTTCGCTGCTGACCTCAATGATAGTGTTTGCTCTGTATTTACTCTTCTTAAAAAGTACGTTTGCAGACGCGATAGAGAATGCGCTAAACGGCTTTCCTTTCATAAAGGAAAAAATAGGGGCGGCCGATATCGATATGCTCACGAGCATCCTGCTGCTTTCGGGGATCGTGGGTTCCGCAATGATAACGGTTCCTTATAACTGCCTTCAGACAGTGGTAAATGACAGGGAAAATAATGTGGATCGGGACATCCTGGCAACACCCATCAGGAGATGGCAGATAGTATTATCGTATTTCTCGGCTTCGGGTTTAAGCGCCATACTCATGAACGGGATGATCCTTACCGTCGGTCTTGTGATGATCGGAATAAACGGAGATCTTCACATGGGGGCTTCGGACATTGCATCGGTATATGCGGTAATGATCCTCGGCTGCCTGTCATCAACTGCTTTGTTCATGATGATCATACCGTTCTTTAAGACGTCGTCCGCATGCGGTGCATTCTTCGGGATACTCTCTGCCGTATCGGGATTTGTTATCGGAGCTTATATACCGATCTCGCAGTTTTCCGACAGGGTACAGACCGTCTGCAACATTTTCCCGGCAAGCCATGTGACGATACTGCTTCGGAATGCTCTGTTAAACGGAACTCTTGAGAATATCGATAAAAACATCGGCGGCATCGATGAAGGAGCCTTTGTAAGCTCGATCAGGGACATATTTACATTCAGGGCCAATATGTTCGGAAGGACGCTCGAAGTCAGTGGGATGTGCATGTACACGCTTTGCGTATTCGCTATAAGCCTTATAGCGATGATGGTATTATATTCGAAGAGATATAAGAAATGATCATTTTACGATAACTGCCTTCCCCGCAAGAAACCGTCTCTGAGATTTGGATAAAAGAAGATTAGTGGGGCTTCCGTGTATCTCAGAGTGAAATATATTTGAGCGGGAAGGCAGATATTTTACGATAGCGCCTGCATCCAAACAGTTTCTGACATAGAGCGATATGATATGCTCATTAAACCTTGCCTCCATATCATGGATAACTTCCGTATCGGATCTGTAGTAACCCCTGTCTACGGATAGTCCATTGGGATCGGCGAATGCGGCGGAAGAGATGCTGCCATCCCTTTTCCAAAACATATCCATTACCTCCGGGGGATACACTGCGCGGTATAACTTCTCAGCTCTTTTGAAATTGTCATCCATAAAATTGCACTATCCTTTCAGCTAATGATTCATAAGTGAAGGGAATCGATTCCTCGATCTCCTCTCCGAAATAGGTTACGATAAATACCTCGGCTTCATCGGAATCGCTTATCTCAATTTCCATATGATCGCGCCGTGAATTATCGTATTCAAATTGAATGGAATTTAGAGCGGTAGGAAATATTTCCGGCTGTATTGGGAGCTTATTTATCAAATCCGTGACTCTATCAATGATGGTTTTCGGAAAAGCGGAAGCGCCGTTGCCGTTCCAGTTGTCCTTAAGGTCGCCGATATTACGAAGCTTCTTGAGATTGTCTTCCCTGATGCTGTCTGAAGACAGAGTTGCAGCGGGCTTTGATGATGATCTTGAGATCAATGGGCCGGCATATGCCTGAAGCCGGTTTGCCCGGTTCAGATCATTATATTTTTCTTCGGAGATGATGACGACGTTTTTGCTCTGCTTACGTGACACAAATACAGCCTCCCCGTTATATGCCAGATCAAAGTATTTCTTTATATTGGATCGTATATCCATCTGTTTCGTTATTATCATAAGAACCTCACAAAATGACTAAAAACCGTACGCTTAATAGTATCATACTTGCTCTGTATGCAAAAGTCAATACTCGTCTTACCGACAGTTCATGGATAATACGCTTCTCCTTGTTTTCTCTTGTTTTTTGGCGTTTTTGTGTTAAAATGAGTTTTGCGAGTTTAGCGGACGGAGGTTTTAAGTTATGATACCCAAGGATCCAAATATGCTTGTAAGTTATGTAAACCTGGGGCTTCGTGATAAATACGAAGATTTTGAGGATATGGCCGTAAGCGAAGGTTTTGATGCGGATGAGATCAAAGATAAGCTCAGGGCCGCAGGGTATGAATATAACGGACAGGCTTTCGTCAGTAGCGATAAGTAGGAACCGTCAACATCCCGGAGGTTCCGGTTTAAGATGGTTCCGGTAAACAGCCGGTTACGAAGTAAGGCGGTTTAAGATCATAGGAGGTAAAGATGAGACAGAAACCTGTAGTTTTAATGGTGCTTGACGGTTACGGCATTTCCGATAACCATGAAGCAAATGCAATTTATATGGCGAATACGCCGGTAATGGATAAACTTATGGCCGAGTGCCCTTTTCAGCGGGGTAATGCATCGGGCCTTGCAGTGGGACTTCCCGACGGACAGATGGGTAATTCCGAGGTAGGCCATATGAACATCGGATCCGGAAGGATCATTTATCAGGATCTTACTCTGATCACGAAGTACATCCAGGAAGGCGTGTTCTTTAAGAACGAGGAGCTCCTTCGTGCTATCAATAACTGTAAGAAAAATCATTCGGACCTGCATCTGTGGGGACTTCTTTCGGATGGCGGCGTGCACAGTCACAATACCCATCTGTATGCTCTGCTTGAGATGTGTAAGAAGGAGAATTTTGAGGATGTATATGTTCATCCGTTCTTTGACGGAAGAGATACGCCTCCGGCATCCGGTAAGGATTATCTTGCCCAGCTTATCGATGAGATGAAGAAGATCGGAGTCGGCAAGGTTGCTTCACTGTCAGGCCGTTACTATGCAATGGACAGGGATAATAACTGGGACAGGATCCAGCTTGCGTATGATTCTCTTGTACTCGGTGAAGGCATCAAGGCGACAGATCCCCTTGCGGCAATGCAGGAATCATATGATAAGGATGTTACCGATGAGTTCGTTGTTCCGACAGTCATAACGGATGAGGCAGGAAAGCCGCTTTCGCTTGTTAAGCCCAATGATTCCGTAATATTCTTCAACTTCCGTCCCGACAGGGCAAGGGAGATCACCAAGGCATTCTGCTTTACCGATGATGATATCAAGGCTCAGGGCGGAGATCCGGCAGATACCAAGACCATAGCATATCTTAAGAGAGCAAACGGCTATATGCCTCTTACATATGTATGCTTCAAGGATTACGACGAGACGATACCCAATAAATTCGTTGCGTTTAAGAAGGAAGAGATAGTGAATACGCTCGGTGAGTATCTTGCGGCAAACGGTCTTAAGCAGCTTCGTATCGCCGAGACCGAGAAGTATGCCCATGTGACATTCTTCTTCAACGGCGGACTCGAAGAGCCCAATAAGGGAGAGGATCGCACACTTGTTAATTCACCTGCGGTTGCAACATATGATCTTAAGCCGGAGATGAGCGCTCCCGAAGTATCGGAGAAGCTTGATGCGGCTATTACTTCCGGAAAATATGACGTTATAATCATCAATTTTGCAAATCCCGACATGGTCGGACATACCGGTGTTCTGGAGGCTGCCATCAAGGCGGTTGAGAGGGTCGATCAGTGCGTCGGCGCTGCAGTGGATGCGGTCAAGCAGATGAACGGAGTCCTGTTTGTCTGTGCGGATCACGGAAATGCGGAGCAGATGATCAATTACGAGACCGGAGAACCTCATACGGCTCATACGACCAATCAGGTGCCTTTCATTTTATATAATTACGATCCGGCATATACGCTCCGCGAGGGCGGAAGGCTGTGCGATATAGCACCGACACTCCTTGAGGTGATGGGTCTGCCGCAGCCTGCGGAAATGACCGGACAGTCACTCCTTATTAAGAAATAATGAGGACACGAAATAGATCTGATACATGATATTGCTTTACCAGAAGGCTTTCGGGAATTGCCCCGGAAGCCTTTTTCGTGTATTATCTATGTAATACCATGACAGCAATAAAGGTTAGTGCGGAGGCAGATATGGAGTACCGTTTTTATGGCTGGGAGACGGCTGATCCGGCACCTGTTACGGATGAATATCCGGGAATAAAGTCACCAAGGGATCTGTATGATGTTTTATCGGATATCTGGTGTGAATACACCTGTGCACCGAGACTCAGGGCCGGATGGAGCAGGGAAAATAAGACGCTGGGACAGTGTTCGATCACGGCCTTTCTCGTGCAGGACATTTTCGGCGGTAAGGTGTTTGGGATACCGAGGGAAGGCGGCACCTTCCATTGTTATAATGTTGTGGGTGACCGGGTTTTCGATCTTACCAGTGAGCAGTTCGGGGATGAGGTACTCGATTACACCGGCAATCCCGAGCAGTTTCGGGAAGTGCATTTTGCCAGGGAAGAGAAGAAACAGCGCTATGAGTATCTGTGCATGGAATTGAAAAAGCATAAGAAAAAATGCAGGTGCCCCTGCTGCGGTTATTATACGCTGCCGGGTGCGGGCGCATACGATATCTGTCCGGTATGTTTCTGGGAGGACGATCCTGTGCAGGAGGAGGATCCCGATCTTGCCGGGGGAGCAAATGACCTGAGTCTCAGGGAAGGCAGGGAGAATTATAAGAAGTACGGCGCCTGCGAGGAGCGTTTCACAAAACATGTGAGGGTTCCTTTGGCGGAAGAAGCAGATGATAAATAAATATATGAATAAAGGGCAAAGACGGCAGGGAGAAAAGATGCGTATGGGAAAACTGATAAAACCGGTTAAAATAATGTTTGCTGCGCTTTCGGTCACAGTCCTGCTTTTTGTTTTTGCGGGTTGTGGGAGCTACACTTTAAAACCGGATACTCACAAAACAGAGACTAAGGTTTATACACAGCCGCAGGGAGAATATCTTAAGAAGGAAATACCGAAGGAGGAGAAGCCGCTCCGCTTCAGGAATGAACGCCTTCTTAAGGAGCATTATGAAAAGCATGGCATTGAAATGGGCTTCGGATCTGCGGATGAATACGAAGAAGCTGCTTCTTCTGCTGCTTTGAACCCGTATGCTCTGCATAAGAAAGAAAAGGAAGACGGAGATGATGTGTATTATGTGAAGACCACAAATGAGTTTGTGATCGTCTCCAAAGACGGATATATACGTACTTATTTTCAGCCGGATTCAGGGATTCGCTACTTCAATAAGCAGTAATTACGGTCTTGTGGAAAGAACATTAAGGTGTTAGAATTATATGCGGTAATTTTCAACAGAAAGGAAGTATCAAAATGAGTGATTCAAAATCTGCTTCAGGTGCTAAGGGCGGCAATAAGTGGACATGTGCCGCTATCCCTGCTCTTTTACTCCACTGCAGTATCGGTACGGTTTACTGCTGGGGAACATTTTCAAAGGAAATAGGTGAATATATTTACGGAGCCGAGAACTTCCAGGCTCATTCGAGTGCGGTCCAGTGGGCGTTCTCGCTGGCGATCTTCTTCCTCGGCATGTCGGCCGCATTCCTTGGCGACGTTGTTGAGAAGGATATACACAAATCGTCTCTTATCGCAACTATATGTTTCACGGTTGGTATGCTCGGAACGGGCGCGGCGATCTTACTTAAGTCGCTTCCGCTTATCTTCCTGTTCTACGGCTGCATAATGGGTATAGGCCTTGGCACCGGTTACTTAAGCCCCGTTAAGACACTGATGCTTTGGTTCCAGGATCGTAAGGGACTGGCTACGGGACTTGCCGTTGCGGGTTTTGGTCTGGCAAAGGCCATCGCGACTCCCGTGATGCAGTTTTTCCTTACAAAATTCAACAACAATCCCGCTTACATGTTCTTCATCATGGGATGCATCTACTGCGTGATGATGTTCATCGGACACCTTCTCCTTAAGAAGCCTGCCGACTGGGTTGAGGCTCATGGAGATAACGGCGGCATCAAGGAATTTTTCGCAACACTCGGTAAGAATTTCAAGACATCTTTCTCAAACAAGACCTTTATCGGAATATGGATCATGTTCTATATAAACATCACCTGTGGTCTTGCGCTTATCTCGCAGGAGAAGGCGATATTCAACTCGATCGACTTAAGCCTTGCGCTTGCAGCGACCCTCGGTTCCGTAACGGCTATCGCGAACGCTGCCGGACGTCTCGGTTTCTCTGCATGGGCTGATATGTTCAAGGACAGGAATACGATATACAAGATCATCTTCATACTGTCGATCGTATTTACGGGCGCCGTTATTCTTACGAACGGTATAAATAATAAGATAGTTGTCCTCTGCGTTGCCCTTCTTATTATGGTAAACGCAGGCTACGGCGGAGGCTTCTCAAACGTGCCCACGCTCCTGTCAGACCACTTCGGAATGAAGAGTATTTCGGCGGTTCACGGTATGTGCCTGTCTGCATGGGCTATGGCCGGACTTACCGGTAACCAGCTTGCGACATACATCGTTAAGCATGTCGGCACATTCTCCGACACCACGCTTTCGGATGGTACAGTGGTTTCTGTAAATACGACCGGTTACCAGACGGTGCTCTACGTTACGCTGGCTCTCTACATCGTTGCATGCATAGTCTGCTTCACGATGATCCCCAAGAAGAAGGCTGATTCCGAGAAGGACTGAATTCCGGATTGAACCCGCAGCTTGACAGTGCTCACGGGATTTATCCATAACATATGATAAAACGATCCCCGCTTGTTCCGAGAGGAATGAGCGGGGATTTTTTACTCACGGTGAAAAACTGGTATAACCATAGAAGGATCGCGAAGCGGTCGGATCGTGGCATGGGTGTTCAAGTGCCTTAAAAGATGGTATAATAGCCCGTAACAGTGCAGAATAATATCGAGACTTGGTTTACATAACACAAATGTTTAACAAGGAGAAAAACTTGAAAAAGAAGATATTCGCTTTCTTTATGGCGATGGCCATGTTATTGATGTGCGGGTGCAGTGCGACTTTTGATGTCGATCCCGTAAGCGGTGCCGTATCCGTAAACGGCGTTCCTGTCGAAGAATACATGGAAGCGGCTAAGAGTATGGGGCTGCTCAATATAAGCGTGAACGGTATAAATGTAATCGGGAACGGTACGGAAAATGACGCACATCCGGACGGCAGGGCAGACGGTGACATCATCATCCTGCACACCAACGATGTACACTGTGGCGTTGACAACAATTTGGGATACGCCGGTGTGGCCGCATATAAGAAGGAACTGGAGGAAGCAGGCAATACGGTGTTTCTTGTTGATGACGGTGACGAGATCCAGGGCGGTGTCATGGGTTCCCTGACGAAAGGTGAGGCCATAATCCGTATCATGAATGAGGTCGGATATGAACTCGCCGTGCCCGGTAACCATGATTTTGACTATGGAGTCGACCGATTCCTTGAACTTGCGAAGAAGGCTGATTTTCCATATATATGCTGTAATTTTGTTGACATGAGGACGGGAGAGCCGGTATTTGAATCCTACACGATACAGAGGATAGGCGAAAGAAGGGTTGCCTTCATCGGTGCCGTAACTCCCAATACCATAGCAGAATCAACACCGACGTATTTTGAAGATGAAAACGGAAAACAGATATACGGATTCCTTAGGGATGAGGACGGAAGCAGCCTCTACGATGCGATCCAGAAGGCTGTGGATGCTGCAAGGGAAGACAGCGCCGAGTACTGCATATTGATGGCGCATCTGGGTATAGATGAGGATGATTCTCCGTTTACCTCAAGGGAAGTCATAGCAAATACCACCGGTCTTGATGCGGTCATCGACGGGCATTCGCACAGCATAATAGATGGTGAAGAGGTTAAGGATAAGGAAGGCAAAACAGTGCTCCTGTCGCAGGCGGGATACCAGATACCTGCCTTGGGCAAGATAACGATTGCTGCGGACGGAAGCATCAAGTCGGAACTTATACAGGAATATGCAGGGAGAGACGAGGAGATAACGGCAGCGATAAAAATGGAAAGGGAAGCGTTTGAAGATCAGCTTGATGAGAAGATCGGAACGGTTGATTTTGACATGATCTCATCTGCCGGGGATGGCTCGGTGAGGCTTGCGAGGAAGGGAGAGACAAACCTCGGAGATTTCGTTGCGGATGCATATCGTTATGCAACGGGAGCTGATATCGCGTTCATAAACGGCGGCGGAATTCGTGCCAATATCAAGGCAGGCGATATAACCTACGAGGACCTCCTTAACGTGCAGCCTTTTGCCAATGAATTGTGCGTAAGAGAGGTTACGGGACAGGAACTGCTTGATGCGCTTGAATACAGCGTGTGTTTTGCGCCGGATGAATTCGGCGGCTTCCTGCAGGTTTCGGGGATATCATTCAATGTGGACACCTCGATGGATGCCGGTGTGAAGCTTGATAAAGAGGGTATGTTCGCGGGCTTTGACAAGGACCGGCGCAGGGTGTCAAATGTTAAGATCAACGACGAACCTCTCGATCCCGATAAGAAGTATAAGGCTGCTTCGATCAGATATATTTTGCTTAACAAAGGCAACGGATATACCATGTTTGGCGGGGATAAGGAGGACCTTGACCGCTATCTGGAGGATATCACGGTGCTCAGGGAATATCTTGCCTCGATGGATGGGAAGATTTCGGAGGATTACAGGGATCCCGAAGGGCAGGGCAGGATCGATTTTACCAATAAATAAGCACGGCATGTACGCGGCCGGCATAATGGATGCGGATATTTGTGAAAAATATGGAAAATGGCAATAAAGGCAGATGGACATACCTTCTCCCGCCTGCGATAACACTGGTCATATACAGCATTATCCTTGCGGTAAAGGGTATTTATCCGTTTGGCGGCAATACAATAGATTACTATGATATGGCGCAGCAGATAGCGGCGTTCTATTATCATGTCTACGATGCACTTCACGGGACTAAGGGTTTTTTCTATGACTGGTACACGGCTCTCGGAGTAAATATGGCGATGAGTACTTCGGGATGTTCGAACATTTCGCCATTCAACCTGTTTTTCCTGATGATAAGGCGAAGTTCACTGCTTAAGAGTCTGTCGGTGTTCAACGGGATAAAGCTCATGTGCATGAGCTTTACCATGTATTTCTATCTTCGCAGAACGATTGAGAAAACTCCCGAATTTTTCAGGGTGGCGGCTTCTGTGGGCTATTCTTTCTGCGGTTTCGTGCTGGTACTGTACATAACTAACCAGTGGGTCGATATTGCGGTGATGTTCCCGCTGATCATGTATTTTTATGACAGGCTCATGAAGACAGGGAAAATGGCGGGCTACGTTATAACACTTACGATCACTCTGATCGCAAGCTATTACCTTGGGTTCATGATCCTTATCTTTATTTTCCTGTATGCGGGGCTGATGCTTGCAGAGGAGAAGATGCTTACCGGCAGGCCGGATGCCGCAGAGAAGGAAAATGGCCGACCGGGAAATGAAAATGCAGCAGATAAAACGGAAAATGAGACTGCGGCAGATGAGGCGGATAATCAGGGCGCTTTAGATAAACAGGAAGAACACGCGAAAGACAGGCCGGAACAGATAAGCGGGGATAAGGAGTCGACAGGGAGAAGAGGAACCTGTCTGCATATAACGGAACTGGGGATAGGAACGGTGCTGAGCCTCGTTCTGTCTTCGTTCATCATCATACCGCAGCTTACCCAGATGCTCGGATCGGCGCGTTTCCACAACGGGAACGGAAGTGAGAGCACAGGTATGATAGGAAAATATCTTGAAATCCTTTCGCATGTCAAGGGTGATTATACAACGCGCTGGTGGTCACTTCTCGGGATATCGTTCATGTCGGCGGTCATAGCCACTGGCCTTATCTTCTGTATAAGGAGACGCCTGATAGGTGGGGGAGCGGCCGAGACTGAAGACAACGGGAAAGCGGATGAAACTGAAACCAACGGTAAACCGGCTGAGGTCAAAAACGGTTCCGGTATGACTATGACGGACATCCTTCGTTACAGACCTGTCTTGACTACTGTGCTTCTGATCCTCATGATGGTGCTGGAACTCTTCTTCGAGAGCATCAACCTCATCTGGCATTTCGGCTCATATGTCCAGTACCCGATAAGGAACGGGTTCATCATATACTTTGTTTTTGCCTATCTCTCATGTTATTTTGCGGGAGAAATGTACTGTAAGGAAGACAGAGAAGATGCGGATAGCGAGAACGCAGGCATTAAGGATCCGGAAGCCGGACGTGCGAGATCCGGCAGACCATACCTCAGCTTCATATTTACTGTGATCGGATTCCTTGCGTTTATCGCATTTTACCGGAACCATCCCGGAATGCAGCTCCGCAGTGTGTTCCATATGACCTCTGCAATAATGGCAGTGACGTTCGTGTTCTATTTTGTTTTGCTGAATATAGAAGAACTGAAAAAACCTCTGCATCTGCTAAAAAAGGACCGGGCTGAGGAAGAAGAGAAAACAGCCTTTGAACGCAGAAAGAGTGCAAGATACAGGTGGGCAGCGGGCGTGCTCGTATTCGAAGTGCTGTGCTACGGATTCCTTCTGTTCGGGAAGCCTGATTTTGTCACGGGATACAGCGAAGAGCCCGAGCAGAACGGTGAGTATATAAATATCTGTGAGCAGCTTCGTGAAAAATACGGGCTGGAGCGGGAATTTTTATATCGCGTCAAAAATCCCGATGAGAGTCTTAATGCCAATTACGGGCTTGTTCTCATGCAGCCTGCGCTGTCGAACTGGACGCACATGATAGCGCCGGGCGAACAGGAGGGAGCTGCTGCATGGGGTTACAGCATACAGTTTACGAGGCTCCTGGACTCGGGCGGCACTGTATTTTCCGATGCTCTGCTCGGGATAAGGAAGGTCATAAGCTCAGTTCCTGTGGATGAAGACCTGTATGAGCGTGTTCCTGATACGGACACGGTTACGGTGGATATGTTAAACGATGAGCAGACGGCATACACGATGTATCAGCCAAGATACAGTCTGCCTTTCGGTATTGTTATCGATGCGGATAAGGATACGAGGGAAGCTATAGAGAAAGCCCTTGGGCGAAAAGATACTGCAGCGCTTCATAACCTCGTGTATAAGGCGATGCTTGAGTCGGCGGATAAGGGAGTAAAGAGCGGCGCCGGTATATCCGGGCATGCGTCCGAAGACGGGGAACAGGGCGATGGAGAACTTGCGCACTGGCTTATCAGGGATGGCTCCGTAAAGGGTGAGGATGTATCCGTAGATGAAACAAGAACCAAGAATTCAAGGGAAGTTACGATAGAGGCCGGTATTGACGGCAGATCCGCACTTTACCTTATGGGAAGCGGCGGTGACAGGGAGTTTGCCAATTGTACGATAGAGATGATCGGGGCAGATCCTGCTGATGGCAAAGATGATGTGATAACAATTCCGACCATAGGTGATCCGGGAAACATATATTATCCTGCACACTTTAACAATAATGCGGTATATCTGGGCTGTTTTGAAAAAGAGACGGTGAAGATAAAGGTTACCATGGATACGGAGAAGGGTGAGGATTTTAAGATCGATCTCATGAGCCTGTCCATGGATGCGATGGATGAACTATGCGGCATGTATCCGAGCGGGCTTGATAACAGGATAGCGGCGGGAAACAGGACGCTGTCATTTACGGTTGATGCAGATGACAAGGCGGGAGATAACGCTGTCATGCTCCTTCCGCTTACATACGATAAGGGATGGAAGATAACACGAAACGGGCACCGCGTCAGGGCTTCGTCCATGGCCGGGCTTTTCACTGCGATACCGCTTGGGGCCGGAGAAAACACGGTCGCGATGAAATTCACACCGCCGGGAGCGCTCGCGGGAACGATAATAAGCCTTGTTTCGCTCATCCTGTCGGCAGTATATATGGCGATCATGCGGATAAAGAAGGATACGTTAAAAGTGCAGGCAGAAAGCACATACGGGAGGATATCCAATGTGATCGCACCTGTGTATATCGGAGTGTTTGCTGCTGCGGTGCTGTTTATGTATATCGTACCGGTAGTATATGGGGTCATTTTATTGATTCTGTGATAAAGCATAGTCGGATGTATTGTTGTCTCATGGTCTTCGGACGCCAATTTCCTAAGCATTCCTGCGACAAATCGACAAATATACATCCGACTCTGCTGTGAGGAAAGCTGTCATGTATCGGAGTGCATCATGAATAAGACTGAGAATAAAACATACAACCCAATATGGACCTCGATAGCCTTGAACGCGGTGGCTCTGATCATCTCTCTGTTTGTGTACAGGCCCTTCTTCGAGGAGAACGACGATGCTTTTCTTTCGATGATAGCGGAAGGCGCGTACGGAGTGCGGGAGCCGCACCTCATATATACGAATATAATCCTGGGCCGCATATACAAGGCTCTGTATACACTCTGCCCCGTGATAAGATGGCACAGCATCCTGCAGTACATTTTCCTGTTCGCCGCCCTTAGCGCCCTGACCACCATCCTACTGAAACGGGGGGACGGTTCCTCGTTTCATTTTGCAAGCGACGGGGACGGTTTCCTTGGCACATTCTTCCGGACTCATAGGAGCCGGGATATCATATTGCCGATCATCTTCATTCTCGGTATTTCCTACGAAGCCTATGTATCCCTGCAGTACAGTAAGACTGCGGCACTTGTGAGCGCAGCCGGCTATCTGTGCCTTTTATACTCGTTTCGACCAAAATGGTCAATGGGCGTATCCGAAGATAATATCCAACAGGCGGCCGGAAACGCCGGTGAGAATGTTGACACAGGCAGGATAAATAAGGATGGAGAAGATCATATGCAAAAGCGTGCCGCCCATACAGTGGCAATGCGGATCCTGGCATGTATCTTGCTTATTTACGGCATGCTCCTTCGGGATTCTTCCTTTATGCTCGCGACTCTGCTCCTCATACCGGCCGGTATATATGAGTTTGTGAAGCTGTGCGTTAAAAACGGCAGGAAACCCGCAGAGATCAAGGCTTTCATAGGAATTTTCACTGCAATGGCGTGTCTGTTTCTTCTATTTAAATATGTTGACAGATCAGCCTATGATAAGGATGCGGCGTGGAAGGATTTTATGGAATACAACGGGACGCGTATGCAGCTTCTCGATTACAGATACGACCTTCTCGATTACAATAAATACGGCAGCAGGCTTGAGAGTATGGGAGTGAGCGAAAATGATGCTCTCCTCTATCTTACATGGCAGTTCGGGGATGATAGGGTCCTCAGCACAGAAAAGATGAAGGAAATCCTGAATGGAGCTCCCTCAAGACGCTTTGATATCGATCTTGTCAAGAAACTTGCCCAGCATATTTATGATGACGTTTTGATATTTAATCCGCTTGTGATCGGAACTCTTCTTATTATAACTGCAGTGCTGGTGATGACCATCGGGAAAAAGACCCGGGGGCTGTTTGCGGTGATCATGTCGCAGCTCATGATTTTTGCCGGTGTGATCGTATATTATGAATACAGCGGCCGATGGAGCCATCGCATTGTATTTGCGGCGATACTGATATTGATGGCTTCGGGTGTGTATCTGTTGGCATGTGATGATCGGACACCGGGTAACGAAAGTTCCATCGGTGAAATATCAGGTAAAACAGTAACAGACAACGGGACTTCCGGAACTGCAGCAGGCATCATTGTCCTTCTTATGATATCCTGCCTTACAGTGCTGCTCGGCAACAGGCTCGACTATAATGCATACAGGCGGAGCGATCAGGATTACAGGGCATTCCTTGAAAATACCGGCGCTTCGGATGATGCTTTGTATATCGCCGATACATTCACCTTCCAGAAGGCTTACAGATATGATGTGTTCAAGCCGTATGCGCAGGGGAGCCTCAGGAATTTCGCGGCCGTTGGCAGCTGGTACGTGAATTCTCCGATAACAAAGCAGATAACAGGCCGCTTCGGTTACGACAATCCTTATCTGGCGCTTGCAGGTATTTCGGATGAACCGGGAAAAAATGCCGAAGTGATCCTTGCGGATAATATCTACGTCAATGAAAAGACGGAATTCCTGAGGGAACATTACGGTGAGGCTGAAACGGAGGAGATCGGAGAGGAGTTTGGATTTAAAAAATTCAGGATAAGATAGGAGTGTTTTTACTCGGTGTTTATATGGAAAATGCGCTGTTTGCGGGCTTTATTTTTTTGTGCAACTTTACCATATATTTGATGCAAAAATCGTTAAAATGGCCTTAAACACAAGAAAATGTGTATAAAATCCGGAACAAACACAAAATATAGATTTATGTCAACAGGCTGTAAACGCCGTAAAATAGGGACTTTTAGCCCCGAATATGCATGAAAGCCTAAAAATTGTTGATTTTTTCACAAAAAACCATGTTGTCTTGAAAATAAAAATATTGTAAAATAAGCCATAGTTAGTAGGAGTGTGCCCGTACGTCTATTTGACTATGTCAGTCAACAAGGGCACGGATATCCCTATAAAACAACTTGGACTGGGGAGTCGGTATTAAGGGGTTGTATTTTATAGGATGAAAATGATGGAGGAAAGCAAAATGAGGATGCTAAAGAAATTATTGCTTGCCGGCGCATTCATTGGAGTGTTAGGGTCATTCGGATTTGCGCAGGAAGCGAAGGCAGATGTATTTATCAAGCCTGCCGGTGGTGGTACAAGTGATAAGATCATAACCATAAGCAGTAATAATGCAAACGCAAGTTCTGCAAGTATGGTGATCGCCGGTGTGACCATTGATCTTGGTTCCAGTAGTCAGTTATCAACAAACGGTATCGAGGTAAATGTAAAGAGCAAGGTAAAAGGGACATTAAGCGGATCGGAAAAGATTTCGTCAGATGTTTTAAATGAGTTGTCTGTTTCCGTTTATAATAAAACTGGAGATTATTTGGAGGCGGCCTCTCATACTCTCAATGATAAGCTGTATAAGGTATCTGCTACCACTTCCACAGGAGGCAGCGTTAAAGTCGGTGATTATACCGCCTTATCAGGATCGACACAGAGCGCCACGGCTTGGGATTACGGTTACTCGGGTGATTCTATCCCGGTTGTAGCCACGGAGAGTTCGGGTTACAGATTTGATAAATGGACACCGACACCTCCCTTTGGTGCATCTTCAAGCGGAAGCATAACACTTGTAAATGCGGCTGCAGGACCTTACGTAGCATCATTTGTTTCCAGCCCCGTATATGACGATCCTGTCCTTACTGCAACAATAGGAAGTTCGACATACAGATCCACCACAGTTTCGTCTATTGAAATGAATATTGGTGAAGTTGTTACTTTCAGTGCAAATACTCCTTCGGGTGCAACAAGTGTAAGTACCCTTGGATTGGATACGGATTTCCTTAAGCATTTTAAAAAGGTTGGTACCGGCAAATACGAAGCTATTGATACCACTTATGATGAAGATGGATATGATTGGCCGGTAGATGCATGGGCAGTTGCACATTTTGGTACGGAAACAACTACAAGTGATGTTATCAGTTTCACTGTTTTAGATAATGGTCAGGCTGTAAGCAGAATTAATCTGAGTGATGATTTTAAGGATTATATTACAGATGGTTATACGCTTCAGTTTACGGCAAAATTTAAAGACAGCTCGTTGAATCTTGCAAACGCAAATGCCAAATTGGTCTTCTCGGAAGGAAGCGACTATGTTGATAACATTGACACTTCAACGAGTACTTCTGATAAGAATGTAACCTTCAAGGTAAAATTCAAAAGTGAAAAGCTTGACAAGGGTACCAACAGCAAGGAAGTTAAGTTCAAGATACTTATTGGCGGAGAAAGCGGATCTGCCTGCCCTATTAACAGTGATACTGATACCGAAAAGAAAATAACCATTTATTCCAATCCTACAAACTCATACAACAACAGTGACAGGACTATGAGTTACAAGGTTCCTGCCAAGGTTAATACAGGTACCGAGACAGGTAAGGACAGCAACCTTTCATACACACAGGATGCTGTATCCGAGGTTAAGGGTATAAGGATCAATGTTCTTCTTAATGACAGTATCCTTGGAACCACGACCACAGCAGCAGGTAAGGGTACAAGCGCCACAGTTGATGCTTCAACAATGGAATCCATAATTACCAATCTTGGCAACAGCGGAAAGTTTACAGGTGACTGTACTGTAGCCTTCAGGGCATATCCTTCTGATGGCAGCGGTAACTGCAACAAGAAAGTATATCATGAAACCTATGCCAAGGTTTACAAGGTAATCCTCAGACCCGGCCAGACAGCAACGGCAGGTTCCAAGACAGCAAGTGCATATGCTCTTCCGATAGCAATGATAGCGCAGAGGAATACAGGAGCTACCACAACAGCAACTACTACGGCGGCAGGTAAGGAATATGTATTGTATGGTCTTGAGGGACAGACACTTACAGCTCCTTCAGGTGTTACGGATATAGTAGACGTTAATGGCAATCCTGTAACCAAGATTGTTGTAAATGCTGATTCAAGCAAGAACGTATATACATATGGTACAGCAGCAGCAACCAAGGAAGGTCTTGACAGGGTTCCGAAGACCGGTCAGAGCAACGTATTCGTATATGTTATGGCGGTAGTTGTATGCGGAGCAGTTGGTTACGGACTGTATGCATATAATAAGAAGAGCAAGAAAAGTATCTAATCCTCATTAACGATCATTTTGCTTTTGATAATAGAATAAGAGACATACATTATGGGTAATACTACCAACCGATATTTTTTAGGTGTAGTAAAACTAAATTTACCATTTCGGGTGGAGCGAGTTGAACT
>JAFSZZ010000052.1 GCA_017458765.1 Lachnospiraceae bacterium
AGAGTATATTGCGGTAACAAAGATGCCGTGAGCATAAGAAGTGAGATCGGCGAATATACTGAAATAGAGATGTTGATATCAAGACCTTTGAACACAGGGAGAGAAGATGAGCAGATCATACAGGGTAATGATAATAGATGACGAGGAATCGGCCCGTAAGCTGATGCGTGCAGGCATACGCTGGGAAGATTACAACATGGAGGTCGTGGGAGAAGCAGCCAGCGGTATCGAGGCCATCAATGTTATAGATGATTATAAGCCGGATCTGGTATTCGTTGATATATCGATGCCTTTCATGAACGGTATTGAGTTCACGGAGACTGTGACGGACAGATATCCGGATCTTATAATAATCATAATGACTGCCTTTGATGAATTTGAATATGCGAGAAAATGTGTAAGCCTTCCGGTGTTTGAATATATGCTCAAACCCATGGTAAGGGAAGAAGTCGGCAAGGTCCTTATAAGGGCGAAGGACAGGCTTGACAGGAAGCATGAAGACTATACCGATGACGACAGAGCCGAGACCGATACTGATATAGAGGAAGAGTCCGACAGCATGGAGAAGATCCGTAAGTATCTTGAGGAAAATTTCACGGATTCAACACTTAATCTTGCTTTTGCGGCGAAACATTTCGGATTCAGTTCGAGTTATCTGTCAAGGAAGTTCAAACAGGATACGGGCAAGAATTTTGTGGAGTACCTTACGGAACTTCGGATGAATAAGGCCATAAGGCTTGCAAGGTCAAATATGAAGATGTATCGTACCGCGGCAGAAGTCGGGATACCGGATCCCAACTATTTCGGGAGATGCTTTAAGAAACATACGGGGATGTCCTATTCCGAATATGTATCGGAAAACACAAAATAATAGGCTTATTTTTCATTTTCCTTATCATCGGGATCACCTTTCACGATACTGTAGATCCGCTGATAAGCGTAGAGTACAACGGGGACCAGGATGGTTGCGGAAACGGATGCCACCAGCAGTTTGGTGGTGACCGGGTTCTGCATAAGTCCGAAAACGAGCGTAAGCACATACATACTTATAAGCAGTACAGCTATTATGAGTGAAAATACACGTTTGATCATAGATACCTCCGTTGGTGAGCCGTTACCGTGGTCGTCGCTTTCCGTGATCCGGCATTTTTTATTATACTCTAAAAAAACCTTAAAACCAATGACAAAAAAGAATTAATATATTATCATATCAATAATAAAGAACAAGGGTGGCTGATATGAAGGTTTTCAGAAAGATATTATATGTTCTGGCGGGCATATTTGTGCTGCTTACCGTATTTATCATCATATGCGCATATAATCCCGGGTTAACGGAAAAACTTCAGGGAGTGATCTATAAAGGCAAGACTGTCGAGGTGTCAAAGATCAACGATATGGCGGCTTCGGGTGAAGGCTCGGATCCTAATGCAATATCGGAGAACTCCGTCGCTCAGACAGAACAAAGGATGCGTTCGCTTGAGGAACTCGGAGTCTCCGAGGATGCTCTTATAAATGATCTTGAGGCTTATTATCAGAACTGTCACGATCAGATAGTTCAGAGGGGCGCAGGAGATTACGCTTTTGAGAATTTTATAGCAACAGAGACACTGGTACAGGAGATCTACTCCAAATACAGTAACAAGGAATATGTTGAAGGGTACATGGATCAGGCTCTTGCCGATATCGGAGCGGCTTCTTATCATATGAACCTGCTCGTTGAGGAACTTACCGACAAGCATTACCGCTTAACGCATCAGGTTGTGATCAACTGAGGGAGCAGTGATGATCTTTTTTGAACTGTACAAACAACTGGATATACGTATGTACAGGACAGCCGCAAAAGTGGAGCCTTCCATCAATCCCTGTACGAGATATCTGCTGGACGGAGACCGGCTCATCATTTTCGGGACCAATGTTTCGGTAGTATGGAATCTCAGGACCAAAGAGTTGAGCGATGATAATCCGTACAGACATTTCGATCTCGATGATGAGACTTTATACTGGTTTTCGGCGGAATCTGCCGAAGGTGCGATAATAAGAATGGCAAATAACGCCGTCCGTCAGTGGTATGGTATCGATCCTTTTGAGTCCTTTGCGCAGTTTGAACAGTCGGAAGCAGACATAAACAGGATACTCGCAGGTTACGGGCTCAGGATCCTGTGGGATATGGATAAGATGGCCGTGATGAGGAACGATGAGGTCATCACTTTCGAAACAGCCATAGCTCAGATCATGGAGGATGATGCCCTCAAGGCTGCGGGGATGAGCATTGACGAATGGCTGTATGATGCAAGGTATTTCAGACAGACCGACCAGCTTAAGCGTGCGATAGAGCAGTATGAAAGGGTTATACGGTACAGTAATTACAGTCAGAGGGTTTACACGGAGAGTGCGTTCTGCCTGGCCGAGAGTTATTACTTTTTGGGCGATTATGACCGTGCCGTTTCTATGTATTACCACTGTAATCTTGATTTCATAGAGGATGAGAACGATTTTTACATACATATCGGACATGCGCTCCTTGATGTGAGGATGAAGCATTTCGAGAAGGAACTCCGGACATACTACAGAGGCTGTCTTGACCGTTCGTACGCAATGAACCATATGCGCGAGATCGAAAGGGCGGCATCCGAGGTTGCGGGAGAGTTCGAAGCGTATGAGGAGACATGCCTTGTAGTCGGACACAAGAAGTTCAGTGAACATCTGATGTCTCTGCCGATGAAATCGGATGATATCGATGAGATACTTATTGTAGAGGCCGATGAGAAAAATGCTGTCGAGCTTGCCAGGAACCGCTACCATGATATTCGCCTTGTCAGACCGGTATTCCTTAAGAATACGGACAGTATTTCTCTTAACGATTCAATGTCGAAGGCTCTTGATCTTCTCAGATCGGGGGAATACCAGAAGGCATATGAACTGTACTATAAACTGTCCCAATCACTCGACCCGGATTCCGATTATGCGACATGGGTGAATTTTCAGCTTGGTAAGATATACTGTATATGCAATGATGCAAGAAGCTCGTATGAGACATTAAAATTATGCAGGCCCGGAAAATTCGGTGTGGTTTACCGCCAGTCGGATTTTTTCGTGTTATATACCCATGTCAAGATATTGTGTGATGATTTTGACAGTGACGAACGGTTCAGAAAGCTTATACGCGGCAAGTATGATGCTTACTATGCAAGATACGATCAGGAATATGTCAGGCTGCGTAAGAACGTTAAGATAATGAACATGTTCAGAAGATATGAGAAGGAATGCTATACCGCCGCCAAAACGGAATTTTCCGCCCAGTTGCAGCCTGAGAGGAGCAGAAGGAGCCGTGAGACCGGGATACTTGCGGGTATATCGAAGTATTTTAATGAATAAGGGAGGGGCATATGGACAGATTTGATGTCAGTAAGATTTTTGATCCGGGGTTTTTCTCGGACAACTGTGTTCCGCCGCATTCCGACCATCTTTTCTACAGGAATGTGAGTGAATGCCTTAACAAGAGGAGCAGTTTCGTAAAGAGCTTAAACGGCATCTGGAAGTTCAGGTATTCGACCGATCTTTCGGAGGCACCGGGCGATTTCATGCTACCCGATCATGACAGCAGCGGCTGGGATGACATCAGGGTACCCGGACATATTCAGATGCAGGGATACAGCAGGCCTCAGTATGTAAACACCCAGTATCCGTGGGACGGTCATGAAGAATGCCGTATAGGTGAGGTGCCGAAGAAGTATAATGCATACGCTTCTTATGTCACATATTTCACGCTACCGGAAACGTTTGATAAGAACAGTGTGTATATCGCTTTCGGCGGTGTCGAGTCCGGTTATGCCGTATGGCTCAACGGGAATTATGTAGGTTACAGCGAGGACAGCTTCGATCTGCATGAATTCGATCTTAGCAGTTATATTTCAGAGGGACGAAATAAGCTTGCGGTACAGGTTTATAAATGGACGTCGGGAAGCATTACCGAGGATCAGGATTTCTTCAGATTCTTCGGGATATTCCGTGACGTTTATTTATTTACGCTACCCGTAAGACATATAGATGATGTGAAGATCTTGACATCACTTAAGGAAGATTACGGCAAGGCCGATATAAACGTAAGCCTTAAGGGGAACGGGAATTTCAAGATACGCTTAAGCCTCATGAGACCGATAATAAGAGGCAGAAACGATGCACTGAATATTTATTCGGAAGATTCACTCATGATGACGAGGTCGGTAGTGCTTGATAAGACGGCTTCGGTATCGATGGAGGTGGATTCGCCGAAGCTGTGGAGTGCGGAGAAGCCCTATCTGTATCCGCTCCTTATAGAGGTGCTGGATGATGAAGGCAAGCCCGTACAGATAGTTCCGCTAAAGGTCGGGATACGTGAGTTTAAGATAAGGAACGGTATCATGGAGATAAACGGCAGGCGCATTGTCTTTAACGGTGTCAACCGCCATGAGTTCAGCTGCAGCAGCGGACGTGTCCCGGATTATATGGACATGGTTACGGACATCACTACGATGAAGGCGAACAACATAAATGCCATACGTACCAGCCATTATCCGAACGATCCGAGGTTCTACGAACTGTGTGATGAGCTCGGTATCTATGTGATCGCAGAAAATAACATGGAGACACACGGATCGTGGGATCCCCTGTTTTACGGTGATATGTCCGTGGATGAAGTAGTACCCGGAGACCGCATGGAATGGGAGCCTTCCCTCATCTCAAGGATAGATTCGTTATATGAGCACAATAAGAATCACCCGAGTGTTCTGATATGGTCGCTCGGAAATGAATCAAGGGGCGGGAAAGTGATCTATGATATGTCGTGCCATCTTAAGGAACTCGATCCCACAAGGCCGATACATTATGAGAGTATTTTCCATGACAGGACATATAATGATACTTCGGATATAGAGAGCCAGATGTATACGCCTGCGGCAAAAGTCGCCGAATTCATAAAAAATGACCGCAGCAAGCCTTTCATAATGTGTGAATACATGCATTCGATGGGTAATTCCACAGGTGCCATGCATAAATACACGGATATGACAGAGACGGAGCCGCAGTTCCAGGGAGGCTTCATCTGGGATTATATAGACCAGTCGATCACGAAGAAGGACAGGTACGGTAAGGAATTTCAGGCGTATGGCGGTGATTTTGACGACAGACCGAATGACGGTGAGTTCAGCGGGAACGGTATAGTTTATGCTCCCGACCGTGAGCCGTCGCCGAAGATGCAGGCAGTCAAGTATAATTATCAGGGTATCAGGATCAATATAACAGATGATGATAAGATAGAGATCATCAATAAATATCTGTTTACAGATACCGGTGAACTAAGATGCGTTGTCCTTCTTGAGAAGGAAGGGGAGATGATCAACAGCAGCGAACTTAGGACTAACGTTGCTCCTCTTGAAAAAGGTGTGTATGATATCCCGTTTGAGATACCGGCGCTGCCGGGTGAGTATGTTCTCACGGTTTCCTTCAGGCTTAAGGACAACAGGATCTATGCGCCTGCCGATCATGAGATGGCATTCGGGCAGAAGATATACGGTAAGTATGTTGACGAAAACGGGGCCGGCAATACCAGGGATTTAAGTGATGCGAACTTCAGGGTGATAAGGGGATATAACAACATAGGTGTCAAGGGCGATAACTTCGAGGTGCTGTTTTCCAAAAGGACAGGAGAACTCATATCATATAAATACGGCGGAAGACAGATGCTTAAGAGTATACCGCGTCCCAATTTCTGGAGGGCGCCCACAGCCAATGATACAGGCAACCTTATGCAGTACAGATATTCGCAGTGGAAGATCGCAAGCCTCTATGCAAATGTAAGGAAGAGGGGCAGGGATGAGGAGGATCCGTTTGCATACGCGCCCGTGACATCATATGAGGAGAAGGATGACAGGGTGATCGTAAGATGCCACTACAATATGCCGACAACGCCGGAGAGTGAATGCTTTGTCACATATTCCGTCTTTAAGGACGGTACGGTCGAGACGGAACTTTCCTACGATCCGGTAAAGGAACTTGCGGATATGCCCGAATTTGGAATGATGTTTAAGATGGATGCGGATTTCCACAGGGTAAAATGGTACGGATACGGTCCTGAAGAAACTTATTCGGACAGGGTAAGGGGAGCTAAGCTGTCTGTATTCGAGAGTGAGGTAAACAATATGCCCGGTTATCTGGTACCGCAGGAATGCGGCAATCATGAGGGCGTAAGATATGCTTATGTTTATGATGACAACGGTCACGGATTAAGGTTTGGCGCCGATCAAATGAGCTTAAGCGTGCTTCCGTACACTCCTCATGAGATCGAAAATGCAGCTCACGCATATGAACTTCCCAACATACATTACACGGTCGTAAGGCCGGCACTTGCAAGGATGGGAATAGCGGGAGATGATACCTGGGGAGCCATGACACATCCGGAATTCCTGCTTGACTGGAGTAAGAAGATGACTTTCAGGTTCTCGTTCAAAGGGTGCTGATTTATCTTTAATTCTGCGGAAAAATATGTTATCATGTAACTGTTCGGGCTTAGACCCGTACGGAAGAACATTAAACTATAATTTAGGAGGGAATTTCAAATGGGATTGATTTCAGCTGCAATGGGTGCTGCTTCAAGTGCACTGGCGGATTCATGGCGTGATTATTTTTACTGTGAGGCTCTGAGTCCTGAGGTGCTGGTTGTTAAGGGAGCCAAGCGTGTCAACAAGTCACACAGCTCAAATACCAAGGGTGATGAGAATATAATAAGCAATGGTTCAATCGTTGCCGTTAATGAAGGACAGTGCATGATCATCGTGGATCAGGGCAAGGTTGTTGAGCTTTGTGCGGATCCCGGCGAGTTTGTATATGATGAGTCTACCGAGCCCAGTATCTTCTACGGCAATCTCGGACAGAGCATCAAGGATACTTTTGCACAGATAGGCAAGAGACTTACCTTCGGCGGTGATACAGCTAAGGATCAGAGAGTTTATTACATCAACACCAAGGAGATAATCGGTAATAAGTACGGAACTGTAAATCCGGTGCCTTTCAGGGTTGTTGACAAAAACATCAATCTTGACGTAGATATATCTATCCGCTGCCATGGTGAGTATTCATACAAGATAGTGGATCCTATCCTTTTCTATACCAATGTATGCGGTAATGTTTCAAGTGAATACAACAGGGAGGAGATCGACGGACAGCTCAAGTCGGAACTTATGACGGCTCTTCAGCCTGCATTTGCGAAGATATCAGAAATGGGTATCCGCTACAGTGCACTTCCCGGCCATACAACGGAAATGGCAGATGCGCTCAATGACGTTCTTTCCAAGAAGTGGGGAGAATTAAGAGGTATCGAGGTTGTATCCTTCGGTGTTAATTCGGTTACCGCATCTCCCGAAGATGAGAAGATGATCAAGGATCTTCAGAGAACGGCTACAATGAAGGATGCATCGATGGGTGCCGCAGCACTTACGGCAGCACAGGCAGATGCGATGAAGGCAGCGGCCAGCAATACGAGTGCAGGCCCGATGATGGCATTTGCCGGAATGAATATGGCACAGCAGGCAGGCGGCGCAAACGCAGCTTCATTATATGCAATGGCAGCTCAGCAGCAGGCGGCACCGGCAGCGGCGGCACCGGCACAGGGAGGCTGGACATGTGCATGCGGTAAGACCGGCAATACAGGCAAGTTCTGCAGCGAGTGCGGAGCACCCCAGCCCAGCGAAGAAGGCTGGACCTGCACATGCGGTATGGTAAACAAGGGTAAGTTCTGCAGCAATTGCGGAGCAAAGAAGCCGGCAGGAGCCCCGGTATATAAGTGTGACAAGTGCGGATGGGAGCCGGAGGATAAGAGCAATCCCCCGAAGTTCTGTCCTCAGTGCGGTGACAAATTTGATGATGACGACGTTGTTAAGTAATAAAATATTAGTAGATATTTTTAGCGCTCGGGTATTTTATCCCGGGCGCTTTTTTGTTATAATTCATGGTTGAAGGTCTTGCGACTCACGGAACGATCCGAAATCATATAAAGAAAACAGGAGAAAACTATGAAGAAAAGAGAAGACATCCATAAAATACTGATAATAGGCTCCGGCCCAATCATTATCGGTCAGGCGTGTGAATTTGACTATTCCGGGACTCAGGCCTGCAAGGCTCTGAAGAAGCTCGGATATGATATCGTTCTTGTAAATTCCAATCCCGCAACGATAATGACCGATCCGGAGACGGCGGATGTTACATATATTGAGCCGCTTAATGTTGAGAGGCTTACACAGATAATCGAGAAGGAAAGACCGGACGGATTACTGCCTAATCTGGGTGGACAGACCGGTCTTAATCTTTGCTCTGAATTATATAAGGCGGGAGTCCTTGATAAATACGGTGTTAAGGTAATAGGAGTTCAGGTTGATGCGATAGAGAGGGGCGAGGACAGGATAGAGTTCAAGAATACGATGAATGAACTCGGGATCGAGATGGCACGCTCGGAAGTCGCATATTCCGTTGATGATGCACTTAAGATCGCAGAGAAGCTGGGATATCCCGTGGTTTTGCGTCCTGCCTACACAATGGGCGGAGCAGGCGGCGGACTTGTGTACAATGTCGAAGAATTAAAGACTGTATGCGAGCGCGGACTTCAGGCTTCACTTGTAGGACAGGTTCTTGTGGAAGAATCCGTACTCGGCTGGGAGGAACTCGAGCTTGAGGTTGTAAGGGATGCTACCGGCAAGATGATAACCGTATGTTTTATTGAGAATATAGATCCCCTCGGAGTACATACCGGAGATTCGTTCTGTTCGGCTCCGATGCTGACGATACCCGAGGATGTGCAGGCGGAATTACAGCGCCAGGCATACAAGATAGTAGATAAGATCCAGGTCATCGGCGGAACTAATGTGCAATTTGCAAGGAACACAGATACCGGAAGGATAATCGTTATCGAGATCAATCCCCGTACATCAAGATCGTCGGCGCTTGCTTCGAAGGCAACAGGCTTCCCGATCGCACTTGTATCGGCTATGCTCGCGGCAGGACTCGATCTTAAGGACATACCGTGCGGAAAATACGGTACGCTTGATAATTACAAGCCTGACGGCGATTACATCGTTATAAAGTATGCCCGCTGGGCGTTTGAGAAGTTCAAGGGAGCAGAGGATAAGCTTGGTACACAGATGCGTGCGGTAGGTGAAGTCATGAGCATAGGCAAGACCTACAAGGAAGCTTTCCAGAAGGCGATA
>JAFSZZ010000053.1 GCA_017458765.1 Lachnospiraceae bacterium
CTTAATTCCAGAAGGGTTGAAGAGATTAAAAGCTTCTTAAGCCGCCAAAAGGATACCTATCGGACACCCTATGAAAAACATCCCAAAGACAGGAGACGACAGTGTGTCTTCGGCGGTACATCCAATAAAATGGAGGTTCTCCCAATGGACAAGAGCGGTAACAGACGTATCATTCCGATCGAAACACATATGGATAAGGCCGAGGTTCATATTTTGGATAATGAGCACGACTCCCGCGAATACATTCTTCAGGTATGGGCTGAAATTATGGAAATATACAAAAGCGGCAGGTTTTCTCTTACACTTCCAAGACACCTGCAGGCTGAACTTGCAAAGTACCAGGAACGCTTTACTCCGGAAGATAACGATCAGGAGTCGATAGAAGATTTCCTTGCAAACACTCGTGAAAAATATGTATGCGTCAAGATGCTTGCATATGAAGCCCTGGGCTATTCGCAGTATGACCAGCTTAAGAAGAGCGACTGCAACAGGATCTCAGAAATGATGCATCATTTCCCGGAATGGGAGGCTGTTGGAACACGAACTGTTTCAAAATACGGAAGAGTACGCGCTTGGAGACGAAAAGCTGATACATCATTGGATGATGACTTTATAAAGGTCTCCGAACAAATGGAAATACCGTTCAAATAACAAACCAGTAACTATAAACACAGCAACCAAATGCGGCAACTAACCAAAAGACTCTTTTGGAAGGTTGCCGTTGCTGGTTGCTTTTTTTGTATACAAGGAGAAATACATTGACAAAAGTAAACAATGATGAGGAGGCTGTTATCGTTCTTGATAACAATACCTCTTTACGCATGAGAGATATACAGTTATTATTGAACTGTGGTATGGGACCCGACAAGGTAGATGAAATGATTACAATGGCAAAACGAGAATTCGTTATGTCCCATCATCCCAGAGATATCTTCCGATTGCCGCCTAGCAGCAGTTGGAAAAACGGATGTTACAAGACTTACGTCTATGCCGATTCAAAAAGAAAGGAGCTTACTGCCAACACAAAAGACAAACTGCTGGAAAAACTGTATGATTTCTATTATGAAGCAGAAAACAAAGCAAAAACTTTGGAACAGGTCTTCGAAATGTTCATGGATTATAAGCAAAACTGCCTGAACAGACGGGATAAGACGATAACTACCGATCGTAACCGCTTTAAGCACGTTCCCAAAGATTTGCTCGAAAAGAATATCAATGATATTACGGATGAAGATATCCGAAGATTCATTGTATCCAAGCTGCTTCCTGAGAATCCAAAACCTGAGTTTATTAAGAGGATGATTCAGTCACTCGGAGCCGTTTTTGATTACGGTATCAAGAAGAAAATCTGTTTTGACAACCCTACCCGTTATATAGAAGCGCAGGATTACTATAAACAATGTGACCAGGAGGTCAAAACGGATGAAGAAAAGGCTTTTTCAGCGGAGGAACTTGCCAGGATAACGGAGGATGCACAAAAGCATCTGGACAATCCCCGTGTGTTAATGTCCCTTCTTGCTAAAGAAACCGGCATGAGAGCCGGCGAATTGACAGCACTGCATGTCGAAGATATACAGGATGACTTCATCCATGTACACAGACAGCAGATTAAGGTATCTGAAGGAAAACATAACAATCCGGTAGAGGTTGGTTATACAAAAGACGGGCGTATGCATCCGCACAACGGAAGGTTTATACCGATAACGGAAGAGGCAAGACGTGTTATCGATATAGCTAAGGCTATTCCGGGAGATTCTCCGTATCTGTTTCATGAAAAAAACTGTTCGAAAATGATACCAACGGACGGTTATATACAGAATCTGCGTAAGCGTTGTAGGCGGCTTGGATGTGTACCAACCAATAATCATGCCTTCAGAATGGCATTCAATTCAAGGCTTATCGAATTGGGATTTTCTGCTTCAGACAGGGCATTGATCCTGGGACACGAGGTACAGACTAACGAGACGCACTATTCTTTGACGGACAAGAGGCGACTAAATAATATAAAAGATCGCTTAATCAAAGAGGAGCCCTGACCGGCTCCTCAAAGCGTCCACGAGAGGATTCGAACCTCCGACCTTTCGCTTAGGAGGCGAACGCTCTATCCTGCTGAGCTACGTAGACATCCTATGCTGTAAGCACAATGAAGATTATATATGCTTTTTATGAAAATATCAAGCACAATCACTCAAAATTGACCTTTCCCTGCATCAGCACCGTTCCCTTAAAGCGGCGTCCTACCATAGGCTCTCCCAGAAGGTCTTTTTTATTGATGCTGATGTTCATCGCCATCCCGTTATAGTTGATCGACAGTATGTATATCTCTTCTCCCGAATACGGATTTATCTCGATCGCATAATCCTCGATCTCTCCCATGATGGAATATAGATCGCATTCAACCCCGTAAGGCATGAAATAAGATTCAACAAGAGTATACACGTCCTCATTACGTATCTTTTTTGATAACTGCGCGTAGGTATCTATATCATCAAGGGTAAGACTTTCGATGGCATTTTCATCACCGTTTCGCGCTGCCATAAGAAGCTTATTGCGATTATTCGTATTCTTCTCGGTCTTAAGCTTTTCCTTCTTATCCTTCTTGATAGGCAGCATGACCATTCCGTTCATTGACATACCCGAAAAATTGACCGACATCTTCACATCCGAATCCGCTTCGGTGACTGCCATCTTCTTCATAACATCCACGGAATTCTGTATATCAAAAATAATGGTAACGCCTATCCTCGGATCATCGCATATACCCGCAAAATATTCCTGCGCCGCAAATCTCTCCATGCTGACATATTCATTGGTACTGACGCTGTATGCCTTGCATATGGGGTAATAAAAATCCAAAGACAACTCGTTATCTTCATCAAATTCACCCCTTACGACAAGGCCTGTCGTCGGAGTGAAATATTTCACATATTCACATATAACACTGTTTCTGTCAGTTTCGATAAAATTCTTATCCGACGGTTCGGAGATCACCTTCTTGATCAGTTCCATCAGATCCTTCTTTTTCTTAATATTTCCAAAACCGACCGCTCCAAGATATTGATGCAAACCGTTCTCCCTGATCAATCGAATTTCGTACTGTCACCCTGAAGAGCCAGCATCAGGGCCTTTTTTTCTTCATCTCCAAGGGATATCGGTGACTCTCCGTCTATTATCTCCTTGGTATATACATAGCATCCGTCTGAACTGTGGACTGAGTTCAAGATAAACCCGGTCTTATTATCGTTAAGCAGTGCGATACTGAAGGAAAGCTTACCGCCCATTTCCTTGAACGCATCATATTTAACGATTCCGACACGCTGATAGGTTTCCTTAAGATCATTGACGATGAGTGAGATATTATTACTGTTCCTCTCGGCAACTGTTTTAAGCCGGTCGATATCGTCAAACAGTGCCATTATCTCCTCTTCCATGCTGGCCGCCTGGCGTCCCCGCATAAATACATCATAACTGGCTTTGAGTCTGCTGTATTTAAGCATCAATGAAACAAGCATGATAAAAAGTATCAAAAATAATACAAATAGTACTGTAAACAAAACTCCGGGATCTGCATCCATCCCCAAAGCATTAAATAATTTACTGTTCATATTTATCAATTTGCAGCCTTTACAAGAAGTTCTGCTATCCTTTCGAATTCGTTGGATGTATAATACTCTATCTCTATCTTTCCCTTGCTGTTATCCTTGGGTTTGATGCTTACTTTTGTTCCAAGAGCATTTTTGATCTTTTCTTCAAAATCTTTATATATGAATTCGTTCTCGAGCTTTTTGTCTCCCTTAACCTTCTTCTCTTTGGTCATTTCCTTGACTATCTTCTCGATGTCACGGACTGAAAGGTTCTCGTCAAAAACACGCTGGGCAACTGTGTACTGAAGCTCCTTATCCTCGATCGCAAGAAGTGCTCTTGCATGTCCCTGCGTCAGCATTTCATTTATGAGCATCTGCTGTACTTCATCGCAGAGATTTAAAAGCCTCATTGAATTGGTGACCGTAGTCCTGCTCTTGCTTACGATCTCAGCCACTTCATCCTGCTTGAGATTGTATTTTTCGAGAAGCGTCTTATATGCCAGAGCTTCTTCTATAGGATTTAAGTCTTCTCTCTGGATATTCTCAATAAGAGAGATCTCTGCCTTTTCCTGCTCGGTAAATTCCCTTATACGTACAGGTACTTCCTTAAGACCTGCCTTCATCGCGGCCCGCCATCTGCGTTCACCGGCAACTATCTCATAATAGGTTCCCTGATCCTGGACTATGATCGGTTCGATTATCCCGTACTTCTTTATAGAATCTGCGAGTTCCTGGAGTTTATCCTCATTAAAAGTCTTCCTCGGTTGATCCTTTCTGGGTTCGATCTTCGATATCTTTATCATCTTATCAGGTGATGAAGCCTTCTTGTTTACATCTATCTCACTCTTAACATCAAGATCATCAAGCGGGATCAGGGCTCCCAATCCCTTCCCCAGGCCTTTTGCTTTTGCTGCCATAATCGTCTCCTTTTTAACCTAACTTATCGTGAGCTATAAACTCTGCCGCCAGTTCCGAATATTTCTCTGCACCGACCGATCTCGGATCATACTGATCGATCGACTTTCCATGACTCGGTGCTTCGGCAAGACGGATATTTCTCGGGATTATCGTATCATAAACATAGTATTTTACATTTTCCTTAACACTGTCTACTACCTGCTGAGACAGATTGGTCCTTGAATCATACATCGTAAATACGATACCGTTTACTTCAAGTGAAGGATTGATCCTGCTCTTGACCATATTTATAGTCTTGACTAACTGACTTAATCCCTCAAGAGCGTAATATTCACACTGGATGGGAACCAGTATCGAATCGGCAACTGTCATCGAATTTACCGTAAGGATATTAAGTGAAGGAAGACAGTCGATTATTATAAAATCATAATTATCCCTTATCCAGTCAACTTCTTTTTTGAGGATCGACCAGTTCTTTTCTATTCCGATAAGTTCTATCTCAGCTCCGGCAAGATCGGCATTGGCAGGTATTACGGACAGGTTCTTCACTACATCCTTTATGATACAGTCATTTATATCATCGACCTCTCCTATCATAAGCTGATAAACCGTATTCAGTTCTTTCTCATCCTTATTGATACCAAAACCGCTGGTCGCATTTCCCTGAGGGTCACAGTCGATAAGTAATACCTTGCGTCCCTTCTTGGCCAGTGCGGCAGACAGATTGATAGCGGTAGTGGTCTTTCCGACTCCGCCCTTTTGATTAGCTATTGCAACAACTCTTCCCATAATTCTCCTCTTCCAAAAAAGATTTTTATCAATCAGATATTTAGTATAGCCTATGGATTATAAAAATTCAATGTGAACCTGTGATCAGGATATGTTCGGATGTTTCACGCATCAGACACAATATATAGTCATTTGATGTTTCACGTGAAACATTATCTTGTGTATGTATCTGTAAAATATAAATGTTTCACGTGAAACATTAATCATAAGTTTTCAATAAATTATCTATCGTTCTTCCAATATTCTTTATTTCCTGCTTTGCTCTGTCCGTATCACTGTCAAAAATTTTTAAGCATGTATCTATCTTATGAGAGATACTTGTGAGTTTTTCCTTTGTACCATCCATATCATAATTTAGATTCAGATTATAAGTTACTGCATCTTCTACGTCATTCTCTTTTGATATGGCCGGTACCATATCATCCTCTATTTCCTTGTCACCATAGATGATATCATTTATATCCGGCTTTAATTCATTTTCAACTATCGGCTTAAGTTTCTCATAATAGTTATTGTAATAATCAAACTTTTCTTTGCTTTCTTCCAGTAATCTCTCCGTTGTCTCCAACTTTAACTTAAGATCTTCTATTGAATCGATCACGTTTTCAGATGTCCTTGGAGAAAATAATTTTGAAGTATCTTCCATCCTTGAACTGTATTCTATACTTCTGTCCAATATTTCAATCTCGGCAGAATAATTATCTATTTCTATCTTGTACATATTCCGTTTGTCCGTAAAATCTTTATATATCTCTTCTATTACTTCTCTTACCGATAATATATTCATTTTTTTCTCCTGATAAGAACATTTAATAACTTCTATTTAAAATCCTGCAAAATTATAACGGATCTTTTGCGGGTATTCCTGCTTTTCGCGGATATATATTACTTACCTGTTTTTTATTTGTTATCATAACAAATTTTCTTACTATATCTGTTTCCGGTAAAGTTATCTCTTTAACCGATGTGATTTCAGAGCCCAAAGTTCTGACCGCATTTTCGGATCCGTTTATCTCATCATCGGCTTTATCTGATTTGTATGAAACAAACATACCTCCCTTTTTCAAAAAGGGGATACAATACTCGCATAAGGTACTCAGGTTTGCAACTGCTCTTGAAACCGAGAGATCAAAAGATGATCTGTATTTTTTTTCACGTGAAACATCCTCAGCTCTTCCATGGATACATTCTACATTATCAAGTCCCAGTTCATCGACTACAGTTTCAAGGAATCTTACTCTTTTATTCAGGGAATCCAGTAAAACGATCCTGCAATCCGGATTTAAGATCTTTATTGGTATACCAGGAAAACCTGCTCCAGTTCCCACATCTATTATTCTTATATCCTTGTTTAGATCTAACAGACTGCATATCAGAATACTGTCAATAAAATGTTTTCTTACAACATCTTCATAACCGTTTATTGCAGTAAGATTGATCTTTTTATTCCACTCTGTCAAAAGCTCATAATATGATCTGAACTGTTCTATCTGTTCATCATTATATTGAATTTTCAATTTATCCAAAGAGTCTCTTAAAGGATCGTTTTGTTTCATATATCTCCTTATGAAATTAAACTGTCCGAAGTTTTATAATTTCCTTGATTTCAGATAAACAAGAAGAACAGATATATCGGCGGGGCTGACTCCGGATATCCTTGATGCCTGACCTATTGATACCGGAGCATATGATATAAGTTTCTGCCTTGCCTCATTTCTTAATCCGTTTATATCATTGTAATCTATATCTTCAGGTATCTTCTTTACTTCCATCTTCTTAAAAGCTTCAACCTGTTTTATCTGCTTTTCAATATAACCTGCATATTTTATGTTTATATTTACCTGCTCTTTTACATCATCCGGCAGGTCCTGTCTTTTTTCATCTATCGGCTCTATCATGAAATAATCAAGTTCCGGACGGCTTATCAGTTCATACAATGAACTTCCGGAGCCTAATGCGGTACTGTTATTTTCTATAAGAAATTCCGTTACTTTTTTTGAAGTACCTACATAGGTATTCTTAAGCCTTTCAGTTTCTTCATCAATGAGTTTCTGCTTTAGGACTGTTTTATCATATTCTTCCTTTGACACAAGTCCTACTTCATAACCGATCTTCCTTAGTCTCAGATCTGCATTGTCCTGTCTTAACAGTAATCTGTATTCGGCTCTTGAAGTCATCATCCTGTATGGCTCATGATTTTCCTTTGTAACAAGATCATCAATTAGTACACCGATATATCCCTGTGATCTGTCGATCGTTATCTTCTCACGACCAAGTACCAACATCGCAGCATTTATCCCTGCGACAAGTCCCTGTGCCGCTGCTTCCTCATAACCGGAACTTCCGTTAAACTGACCGCCGGCAAACAGGTTCTTTATCTTTTTGAATTCCAAAGTAGGATATAACTGTCTCGGATTTATACAGTCATATTCTATCGCATAAGCATTCCTTACTATCTTACAGTTTTCAAGTCCGGGAACAGTCCTGTACATTGCTACCTGTACATCTTCAGGCATTGATGAAGACATGCCGCCTATGTAAACTTCATTAGTCGACAAACCTTCCGGTTCGATAAACAACTGATGTTTATCCTTATCCGCAAATCTTACAACTTTATCTTCTATCGAGGGACAATACCTCGGACCCGTACCTTCTATAACTCCTGCGTAAATAGGAGATCTGTCAAGGTTATTCCTTATTATCTCATGTGTCTTCTCATTGGTATATGTAAGATAACATTTTACCTGTTCCTTCTGGATTGAATCGGGATCCGTTGAAAATGAAAACGGTACTATCCTTTCATCTCCGAGCTGTTCAGTCATCTTGGAATAATCTACAGTCCTGCCGTCCATCCTTGCCGGAGTACCTGTCTTAAACCTTACAAGTTCTATCCCGGCCTTTTCAAGAGACTCAGTCAGATAGTTTGCTGCCTGAAGTCCGTTAGGTCCTGTATGGGTTATCGCTTCTCCGCATAAACATCTTGCCCTTAAATAAGTTCCAGTACATAAAACAACTGCTTTTGCATGATATATACCCCCCGTATATATCTTTACACCTGAAACTTCATTTTTATCTTTTAGTATCAATTCTGATACTTCTGCCTGCTTTATCGTAAGATTATCCTGATTTTCCAAGACCTGCCTCATTGTTTTTGAATATTCGGCTTTGTCTGCCTGTGCTCGCAGTGAATGAACCGCAGGACCTTTCGACCTGTTAAGCATCTTTGACTGGATGAAGGTCTTGTCGATATTTTTACCCATCTCTCCGCCAAGTGCATCCAATTCCCTTACGAGATGTCCTTTCGAACTCCCTCCTACGCTCGGATTACAGGGCATTAACGCTATGCTGTTTACACTCACCGTAAAAACTATTGTCTTAAGACCGAGCCTTGCACATGCAAGAGCGGCTTCACAACCTGCATGCCCTGCACCTACTACGGCAACATCATAGGATTCTTCAAACATATCCACCTCTGCAATATGAAGTAACCTTATACATATGAACTATTTTCCCATACAGAATTTGGAAAATATCTCATCCACTATATCATCTTCAACCTTTTCACCGATCACTTTTCCAAGGCTCTCATAAGAATTCATAAGATCTATGGATAAGAAATCCTCGGCATATCCTGCTGATATCCCATCCAAAACCGCTTTAACCGAATTTATTGCATCATCTATCAGGAACAGATGACGTTCGTTTGTGATGATGACTTCATCATTATATCCAATCTTTCCGGAAATAAACATTTCCTCTATCTTTTCCTTAAATTCATCTATCCCGCTTTCATCCTTGGCAGAAACAGACATTACATACTTATCCGTATATTTTCTTACTTCTTCTGTCTTTGTTTTAACCGGAAGATCACTCTTATTTAAAAGTATGATCGCATTTTTATCCCTGATCCTGTCGAATAACTTTATATCCTGTTCATCTATAGGAACGGATGAATCCATCATCATCAGTATAAGATCTGCCTCATCGGCATATTTATATGCGCGTTCGACTCCTATTTTTTCGATAACATCGTCAGTATCCCTGATACCTGCAGTATCTATAAGTTTAAGTGAAAGATTTTTAATCTTTATATCCTGCTTAAGTATGTCTCTTGTTGTACCCGCAATATCCGTAACAATAGCAGCTTCCTCTCCGGTAAGTATGTTAAGCAGGGAAGACTTACCCACATTTGGTTTTCCTATTATTACCGTCTTAATGCCTTCCGATATAATCTTTCCTTCACTAAACGAACTCTTCATTGATATAAGCTCTTCAAGTATCTTTCCGGCTTTTTCCTTTAATTCATCATAATATCCTTCAAGATCATAATGTTCCGGATCATCAAGAGCGGCTTCTATATAGGCTATCTCATATTTTATCCTGTCCCTTATCCCCTTTATCTTCTCATAAAGCTTTCCGGTAAGCTGCTTTATCGAATTGTTCAGAGCATATTCATTCTTTGAATTTATAACATCTATTACTGCCTCGGCTTCGGACAGATCCATCCTTCCGCCCAAAAATGCTCTTTTTGTAAATTCACCCGGTTCGGCAATCCTTGCACCGTTCTTTACGACCGTATCAAGAATACGCCTCATAACAAGGTTTCCGCCATGGCAGTCTATCTCTATTGTATCTTCCGTTGTAAAACTCTTCGGAGATTTAAGCGCTATAAGCAGAACTTCATCTATTATCTCATCACCGTCTTTTATGAATCCGTAATATACCCTGTGAGAATCAAATCTCTCTGTTTTTTTTCCGGATCCTGTAAAAAAGATCTTAGATGCTATCTCAAATGAAGAATCACCGCTTATCCTTATTATCCCTATACCTGCATTGTTCATCCCTGTGGATATGGCAGCGATAGTATCCGATACAAACATTTTATGCTCCATATACAACACAGTCCGGTCATTATCAAAACAACCGGACTTGTTACGATTCTTAATTTATTAAGATCATTTATTAAGTGTTATCACTACTCTCCTGAACGGTTCTTCACCCTCACTGTGAGTACTTACATACTTATCATTCTGAAGTGCAGAATGGATGACTCTTCTCTCATAAGGATTCATGGGTTCAAGTGTAACCGGTCTCTTAGTCCTCTTTACCTTATATGCAAGATTTTTTGCAAGGTTTTCAAGAGTATCCTTTCTTCTCTTCCTGTAATTCTCCGTATCTACCTTAACTCTTATATATTCATTGCTTCCTTTATTTACTACAAGGCTTGTAAGATATTGCAGTGAATCCAGTGTCTGCCCTCTCTTTCCGATAAGAACACCCATCTCATCTCCCGATAATTCTATGTTCATATCGTTTCCGATCTGTTCTACCTTAACATTTACGTCAAGTTTCATAGCCTTGAAGACTTTATCAAGGAATTCCTTGGGATCGTTTGCCGTCTCTGCTTTTACTGCAGGAGCAGCACTTTCCTTCTTATCTTCCTTTTTCTCACTTACACTTTCCTTAACTGCAGAACTTTCTTCCTTTTTACTGTTTTCATCAAGTATCCTTGCTTTTATCAGAGCAGGTTTTGTACCCAATCCCAAAAATCCCGATGATCCTTTATCGATCACTTCATAATCGAGTCTGTCGCTTGTTACCGTAAATTCCTGACATGCCTCGGTTATCGCATCATCAACCGTCTTTCCGCTGAACTCCTTGTAATCCATCTATCTATCCTCCTGTTTACTTATTTCTGATTATTCTCATTATACTTTCTTACCATATTTGCTTTGGCCGCAAGACTTCCCGGCTTGTTTCCCGAATTATAAAATTCGGTATTCTTCTTTATATCTTCTTCCTTATTATCATCATTCTTTACTATCGCTTTTGTACTTATCTTTGCATTGCTCGCAAGGCCGGATGCTTCACGCATGTTCTTCATCTTCTCCATCTTTGCCTTTGCTTTATCCGCATTTTTCTCAATTACTTCATCAATATCCATCTTATCGATATGCTTATTTATCACTACCTGCTGGATACTCCTTACTATGGCACCCGCTATCCAGTATATACCCATACCTACGGGGAGAGAAAAACAGAAAACCGCAGACATTATAGGCATCATCACGTTCATGGACTTCATAGAAGCCGCCATCGTATTCTGCTGGTCGTTCGGATTTGTTTCGGGCTGCGGCATGAGTTTTGTATTAAGCCACTGTGTAAGCGCCGAAAAAATCGGTATGAGCAGAGCTCCCAGCATAAGCCCGAAATGATGGTTTGTCATTCCGTCCCTGAAATAATATGTAGGAGAATTGGCTATGTTAAGCCCTAAGAAACTGTTGTATTTTTCAAAAATATCAAAGGCTCCCGTATGAAGAGCATTTGTTATTTTATCAGCTAACTCGGGAAAATTGCCCGGAGCATAAATATTATGCCATTCCGAGGTAGTAGCCTTATTTAATACATCGATGAAAGTATTCTTAAGATATGTAGGATCTCCGCTTGTAAAAAGTTCATTCGTAAACTGTTTACTGAATCTTGTCGCCTGGGCAAAATTATCCTTGTTCTGGATAAAATCGGTACTTCCTTTTAATGTGATGAATTCATCAACAAAGGGTGAAAATCCTTCTTTAACTTTTGTAACATATGCGGGAATATTATCTATTACCCTGTAAAGAGCAAATAAGATAGGCATCTGGATTATCAGCTGTAAACAGCTGCCGGTAGGAGAGGTCCCGTATTTTGCATATACTGCCTTGGTCTCCTCATTCATCCTCATCATTGATTCATTATCTTTTTTACCCTTATACTTAGCCTGGATAGCCTGAATCTCCGGATTCATCTTAGCAGAGAGCTTTGAAAACTTCTGCTGTCTTATTGTAAGCGGCATCAATATAAGATAGATAACTATCGTAAATAAGATGATGGCAAGACCGATATTCGGAATACCTATCTTATCGAGCATTATAAATATGCCGTTCATGATGATTCCGAGCAGCTTGGCTATAGGACCAAGTATAACTCCGTCATTTTGTGTAAGGATCACACTGTACAATTTAAAATCCTCCTGAATACCGGCATTTAAAATCTTTTTTTAACAGACCTTTTATGCCTTCATTAATGATCATGGAACAGGATCATATCCTCCCTTTGAGAAAGGATTACACCTGATTATTCTCCATATTGCCAAAATACTTCCTTTCAAAGCACCGTATTTTTCTATAGCCTCAAGACCATATTGGGAACATGACGGAATATAAGGACATTTTGTCCTCTTAAGACATGAGATATATTTCTGATAAAACCTTATCAAACCGATCAGTATTTTCTTCATATATATAAACTGTATTAACAGCCGTCTTATCTGTCTTTATAAATCCCGTGAAGCTTTGAAAGATGCAGCAATGCCGATTCTACATTATAAAAACCTAAATCAGCCGCACCGCTGCGTGCTATGACTACGATGTCCAAACCACTATTAAACATCTCTTCGTGTAGTCTGTAACTTTCCTTAACAAGTCTCTTTATCCTGTGTCTTATAACACTGTTTCCAACTTTTTTGCTGACCGAAACTCCGATTCTGTTCTTATCCGTACTGTTTTCAAATACATACATTATAAAGAATCTGTTTGCTTTAGATTTTCCCTTAGAATATACATTTTTAAAATCTGTATTATTCTTCAAAGAATCCGTAAATATCATTATAAACTCCGGTCAGTATATAAATACTGTTATTCGTCTAAAAGAGAAATAGACCACATTTCTGCGGTCTATGCTGATAATCTTTTTCTTCCCTTTAATCTTCTGGAAGCCAAAACTTTTCTTCCGCCCGGAGTACTCATTCTACTTCTAAATCCATGAACCTTGGATCTCTGTCTCTTCTTTGGTTGAAATGTCATCTTCATGATAAGGCACCTCCTTCTGTATTTAGTATGTTAACTATCCCGGATTTCGGGATAATGTTAAGGTATGCTATTTGAAAACGTCTTTACAATTATATTAGAAAGAAAATTTTGAGTCAAGCAAAAATGCCCATAATTTACATAATATTTTTCCACATTTTGTGATTAGTTATTAACAGGTATGTTTATAACTGTGGATAAATTTAATAAAATCAATAAAAAACCTGTTTATAACCTTATTAACAGCATATCTAAAATGTATTAAATTTTATACATTTTCATATTTTTAAAATATTGCCAAAAACACAATATACATTACAAAAAGGTTTGATAAATATCTATATTTGGTATAAGATATAATAGACTGTGATTAACGTAAGAGGCTCTTAAATCAAATTAAGGCTGCCTCATGAGGTATACCACGATGGAAGAATTAATAAACAAATGGGAAGAGATTAAAGCATCCATCCAAAAGGAATATTCTCTTTCGGACATATCGTTTAAGACCTGGATACTGCCTCTTGATATATATGAAGTAAATGATGATGTCATTACTATACTCATACCGTCAGACAAGGCCCAGTCTATCAACTATATCAGCAACAAATATTATCTTCCTATCAAGGTAAGCATATCTGAAGCCCTGCATAAGGAATGTGATATAAAGTTCATACTTGAAAAGGATATTTATCCGGATCAGGATAAATCTTCGGCTCAGGTTCCCGCCAACAATGTTTTCTATGAAAATTCAAACCTGGAACCTAAGTATAATTTTGATACCTTTGTAGTAGGCAGCAACAATAATCTTGCTCATTCGGCAGCTCTTGCAGTAGCTGAAACACCGGGTGAAGTATATAATCCTCTTTTCCTTTACGGAGGAGTAGGTTTAGGTAAGACACATCTCATGCATGCTATAGGGAATTTCATAATAAAAAATAATCCCTCATCAAAAGTAATGTATGTGCCCAGCGAGATATTTACAAATGAAGTTGTTGAAGCCATGAGGATAGGTAAGGATTCCCAGGAGGCTATCAACAAGTTCAGGGAAAAATACAGAAACATAGATGTTTTTCTCATAGATGATATACAGTTTATAATAGGAAAAGAAAGAACCCAGCTTGAATTTTTCAATACCTTTGAAAAGCTCTATCAGGATAATAAACAGATAGTAATATCCTCTGATAAACCTCCAAAGGATATGGCAATCCTCGAAGAAAGATTAAGATCAAGGTTCAACTGGGGACTTACAATAGATATACAGTCTCCCGATTATGAGACCAGAGTAGCTATCCTTAAGAAGAAAAGAGAATTAAGCGGCTATAACATAAGTGATGAAGTTATAGATTATGTTGCAAAGAACGTTAATTCAAATATAAGGGAACTTGAAGGATCATTAAATAAGTTAAATGCTTATTATATTTTGGGAGACAAACACGAAATAACGGTAGATAAGGCAAAAGATGCCCTTAAGGATATAATATCTCCAAATACTCCAAATAAGATAACTCCCCAGCATATAATGGATGTAGTATGTGAACATCTCAATATAAAACCTGAGGAGATTAAATCAAAGAAGCGTAATGAAGAGATAGTCATTCCAAGACAGATAGTAATGTATCTGTGTTCAAAATATACAGACTGTTCATCAACAAAGATAGGAGAATTCTTAGGTAAGGATCATTCAACTGTTCTCCACGGTGTTTCCAAGATGGAAGCCGATCTTCAAAATGATGAAAATATAAAGAACAAGGTTGATATTATAATAAAGAAGCTTAATGTTAATTAGTTTGTTTATATATTATTGATAATGATGTTAATAAGGTGTTTATATAAAAATATTTATAATAAATAAAAAATTTTTTTATCCGGATTTTCCATTATAATAAACACTTATATTATTGATAATTTTTCCCTCAACCGTGCCAATTAATGTTGTTATAAACATTTAAACACATATTATTAGTATTACTGAAAATATATTATTTATCTATTAAGAGAGGATCCTGTCATGAAGATAGTATGTTCAAAATCTGAATTATTAAACGGTGTACAGATAGTGTATAAGGCTGTTCCAAGCAAGACAACAATGACTATACTTGAATGCATACTCATTGAAGCAACAGACGGAAGGATAAAGCTTACGGCCAATGATACGGAACTTGGGATAGAGACTTATATAGAAGGTAATATTATAGAAGGAGGAAGCATATGTATAGATGCCAGGATGCTGCAGGAAATAGTAAGAAAGCTTCCCGATAATGATATTACCATAAATATTGATAATAATATGGAAGCTGAGATAACCTGTGAAAAGGCAAGATTTAACATAAACTGTAAATCTGCCGATGATTTTTCCTATCTTCCACAGCTTGAAAAAGAAAATCCTCTGATAGTATCACAGTTTACCATAAAGGAAGTTATAAGACAGACCATATTTTCAATAGCTCCCGATACCGAACCAAATAAGATGATGACCGGTGAACTGTTTGAGATAAAACAGAATAAGTTAAGGATAGCTTCTCTTGACGGACACAGGTTATCCATAAGGAATATAGAACTTAACAATGATTATGAAGATAAGAGAGTCATAGTTCCGGGCAAGACATTAAATGAGATAAGCAAGATAATATCCGGTGATTCGGATAAGGATATATCTATTTATTTTACAAAGAATCATATAATATTCGAATTTGATGAGACTGTTGTTGTTTCGAGGCTTCTTGAAGGTAAGTATTTTAATATAGATCAGATGCTTACCAGTGATTATGAGACTAAGTTCATCATTAACAAAAAGGAATTTATAGAATGTATAGACAGATCCCTTCTTCTTATAAAGGAAGGGGATAAAAAGCCGTTGTCAATAGATGTTACCGATAATAACATTGCGGTTAAGATAAATTCTTCTTTAGGTAAGCTTGATGAAGATATAGATATTGAGAAAACAGGCAAGGATGTTAAGATGGGCTTTAATCCTAAGTTTATCCTTGATGCCCTGCGTGTTATAGACGAAGAAAGTGTAAGCTTTTATATAGTAAATGCAAAGGCTCCATGTTTTATAAGGGATGATGAAGGAAGTTATATATATCTGGTTCTTCCCGTAAATACAAGATAGGTTAATATATGACGGATATAAAGATTAAGGATGAACATATAAAGTTAGGCCAGCTTCTTAAACTTGCCGGTCTTGTTGATTCGGGACTTGAAGCAAAGATAGAGATAAATGAAGGAAACGTTACCCTTAACGGAAATGTTGAGACACAACGCGGAAAAAAAGTTTATCCCGGTGATGTTGTAAAGTTTAAAGGTGAGGAAATAAGGGTTTTATGATAATAAAATCTCTTGAATTATCAGATTACAGGAATTATGAACAGGTAAGCATCAAGTTTGACAAGGGTATTAATATTTTATACGGTGATAATGCCCAGGGTAAGACTAACATACTTGAGGCTATTTACTTATTCGGTACCACCAAATCTCATCGGGGTAACAAGGATAAGGAAATAATAAGATTTGGATGTGAAGAATCACACATACGTGCATTATTTAATAAAAATGAAGTAGAATATCAGATAGATATACATCTTAGGAACGAAAAATCAAAGGGCATAGCTATAAACGGAGTAAAGCTTAAAAAGGCGGCTGAACTCCTCGGGCTTGCAAATATAATAATTTTTTCTCCTGAGGATCTTTCAATAATAAAAAACGGCCCTTCAGACAGAAGAAGGTTTATTGATGCGGAATTATGCCAGCTTGACAAAGTATATCTGTATAACCTCACAAACTACAATAAGATAGTAAACCAGAGAAATAACCTGTTAAAGGACATACTCATCCATCCTGAGCTGAGGGATACACTTGATGTATGGGATTCACAGCTTATCAATATAGGTTCCAAGATAATAGAGCGCAGGAAGATATTTATAGATCAGTTAAATGAGATAATAGTTGATATACATAAGAATATATCCGGAAATAAGGAAAAACTGGATATTATATATGAGCCTAATATAGATATTGAAGGATATGAGGAAAAGCTAAAGAGGCACAGGGAAAAAGACATAAGATATAAGCTTACTTCCGTCGGACCTCACAGGGATGATTTTATAATAAACATAAATGATGTTGATACCAAGAAATACGGATCACAGGGACAGCAGAGAACAGCTGCACTTTCTCTTAAACTGGCAGAGATAAAACTTGTAGAGAAGATAACCGGTACTACACCCATACTGCTGCTTGATGATGTTTTATCGGAACTTGATTCAAACAGACAGAATTACCTGTTAAACAGTATAGGTGATATACAGACAATAATAACCTGTACCGGTCTTGATGAATTCATAGAAAACAGGATAGAGATAAATAAAGTATTTAAAGTAACAGAAGGAACAGTTAAAAGGGAGAACTGATAATTATGGGACAGGAAACAAATAACGAATACGGAGCCGACCAGATCCAGATACTTGAAGGACTGGAAGCCGTAAGAAAAAGGCCCGGAATGTATATAGGAAGCACTTCCTTAAGAGGCCTGCACCATCTTGTATATGAGATAGTGGATAATTCGGTAGATGAAGCTCTTGCAGGATTCTGCGATACGATAATCGTTACTATAAACAAGGATAATTCGATAACGGTTGTTGATAACGGAAGGGGAATACCGGTAGGAATCAATTCAAAGGCAGGGATACCGGCAGTTGAAGTTGTATTTACAGTACTTCATGCAGGCGGTAAGTTCGGAGGAGGCGGATATAAGGTTTCCGGCGGACTCCACGGTGTGGGTGCATCGGTTGTAAATGCACTTTCAAACTGGCTCGAAGTATTTATATATCATGAAGGACAGGTATATCAACAGCGCTATGAGAAGGGTAAGGTAATGTATCCTCTTAAAGTAGTGGATAAATGCGAGCCTGACAAGAGCGGTACCAAGGTAGTGTTCATGCCCGATGATACCATATTTGAAGAAACGGTATTTGATTTCGATACACTTAAGCAGCGTCTTCGCGAGATGGCCTTCCTTACCAAGAACCTTAAGATAGTATTAAGGGATGAGCGTCCCGAAGAGACTATTGAGAAACAGTTCCATTATGAGGGAGGTATCAAGGAATTCGTTACCTATCTTAACAAGAGTAAGACTCCCTTATATGATGATGTACTGTATTTTGAAGGAAAAAGGGATAATGTGTATGTTGAAGTAGCAATGCAGCATAACGATTCCTATAACGAGAGCGTTTTCAGTTTTGTTAATAACATAACCACTCCCGAGGGCGGTACCCATCTTACGGGATACCGAAACGCCATAACGAAAACTTTTAATGATTATGCCAGAAATGCAAAGCTTTTAAAGGATTCGGAGCCTAATTTATCAGGTGATGATATAAGGGAAGGTTTAACGGCGATAGTATCAATAAAGATAGAAGAACCGCAGTTTGAAGGACAGACCAAGCAGAAACTGGGTAATTCCGAAGCCCGCGGTGCTGTTGATTCAATAGTAAGTGAACAGCTTACCTATTATCTTGAACAGAATCCTACTGTTGCAAAACAGATATGCGAAAAATCGATACTTGCACAGCGTGCAAGAGAGGCTGCAAGGAAAGCCAGGGATCTAACCAGAAGAAAAACAGCGCTTGAAGGAATGGCACTTCCCGGAAAACTTGCCGACTGTTCCGATAAGGATCCCAAAAACTGTGAGATATTCATAGTAGAGGGTGACTCCGCCGGAGGAAGCGCTAAGACGGCAAGAAGCCGTGCTACCCAGGCAATACTTCCGCTTAGAGGTAAGATACTTAATGTGGAAAAAGCAAGACTTGACAAGATATACGGAAATGCGGAGATAAAGGCAATGATAACCGCATTCGGGACCGGTATCCATGATGATTTTGACATAAGCAAATTAAGATATGACAAGATAATAATAATGACAGATGCCGATGTTGACGGTGCTCATATAGCAACTTTGATGCTTACGTTTATCTACAGGTTCATGCCCGATCTTATAAAGGAAGGCCACGTTTATCTGGCTCAGCCTCCTTTATACAAACTTGAGAAAAACAAGAAGGTATGGTACTGCTACAGCGACGATGAACTTAACAAGCTTCTTATAGAAGTAGGCAGGGACAGTAATAATAAGATCCAGCGTTATAAGGGACTTGGAGAGATGGATGCCCAGCAGCTTTGGGAAACTACGATGGATCCGGAGAGCCGTACTCTCTTAAGAGTAAATATGGATGAAGAGTCCGTATCCGAGCTTGATCTTACATTTACCACTCTTATGGGCGACAAAGTTGAGCCAAGAAGAGAATTTATTGAAGAAAATGCCAAGTTCGTCAAGAACCTGGATATATAAAGGAGCCATATAAATGGACGATAAGATTTTTGATAAGATCCATGAGGTCGATCTTAAGAAAACAATGGAGAGCTCATATATAGACTATGCGATGAGCGTTATCGCGGCAAGAGCTCTTCCGGATGTAAGGGACGGAATGAAGCCGGTCCAGAGGCGTATATTATATGCCATGTCGGAACTTGGCAACTATCCCGATAAACCTCACAGAAAATGCGCACGTATCGTCGGTGATACAATGGGTAAATATCATCCCCACGGAGACAGCTCTATTTACGGTGCTTTGGTAAATATGGCTCAGGAATGGTCGATGAGATGTATCCTCGTTGACGGTCACGGTAATTTCGGTTCGGTCGATGGTGACGGTGCTGCTGCCATGCGATATACGGAAGCAAGGCTCAGCAAGATATCAATGGAAATGCTTGCGGATATAGGCAAGGATACTGTTGATTTCATACCTAACTTTGATGAAACGGAAAAAGAACCCACTGTTCTTCCCAGCAGATTTCCGAACCTTCTGGTAAACGGTACCACAGGTATAGCGGTAGGAATGGCTACCAATATCCCTCCTCATAACTTAAGCGAGATAATAGCGGCGGTTGTAAAGATGATAGACAACCGCATAGAGGAAGGCAGGGGTACTGATATTGAGGAACTTCTCCCGATAGTAAAGGGGCCTGATTTTCCTACGGGGGGTGTGATACTTGGTACCCGAGGCATAGAAGAAGCCTACAGGACGGGACGGGGCAAGATAAGGGTAAGGGGCGTTACCGATATCGAGACAATGCCAAACGGCAAGAGCCGGATAATAATAACCGAGCTTCCTTATCTTGTAAACAAGGCAAAGCTTATCGAGAAGATAGCTGAACTTGTCAAGGAAAAGAAGATCGACGGCATCACGGACTTAAGGGATGAGTCGGACCGTGAGGGTATGCGTGTTGTTATTGAATTAAGACGCGATGTAAATGCGAATATCATACTTAACCAGCTTTACAAGCATACCCAGCTCCAGGATACCTTCGGTGTTATAATGCTCGCTCTTGTAAATAACGAGCCGAAGGTAATGGGTATTATCGAGATACTCGGACAGTACCTCAAACATCAGGAGGATGTAGTTACAAGACGTACCAAATACGATCTTAACAAGGCTGAAGAGAGAGCCCATATTTTGGAAGGCCTGCTCATAGCCCTTGATAATATCGATGAAGTGATCAAGATAATACGCGGATCCAAGACCGTTGCCGAGGCAAAACAACAGCTTATTGACAGATTTGCCTTAACGGATGCACAGGCTCAGGCGATCGTTGATATGAGGTTGCGTGCACTGACAGGCTTGGAAAGAGAGAAGCTTGAAGAAGAATACGCGGAACTTCAGAAGAGGATAGCAGAATTCAAGGCAATACTTGCAGATGAGAAGCTGCTCCTTGGAGTGATCAAAAAGGAAATATTGATAATTTCCGATAAATACGGGGATGAGAGACGTACAAAGATAGGCTTTGATGAATTCGATATCACCATGGAAGATCTTGTACCCAAGGAAAATACAGTTATAGCGATGACTTCACTCGGCTATATAAAGAGGATGACTGTAGACAACTTTAAGTCCCAGCACCGCGGAGGCAAGGGAATTAAGGGTATGGCTACCATAGAGGATGATTATATAGAAGATCTCCTTATGACGATGAGCCATGACTATATCATGTTCTTTACCGATAAGGGAAGGGTTTACAGGCTTAAGGCTTACGAGATACCGGAGGCAGGACGAACCTCAAGAGGTATCGCTATAATTAACCTGTTACAGTTATCTCCCGGTGAGAAGATAAGCGCGATAATCCCGATAAAGGAATATGATGAGAACAGGAACCTGTTCATGGTCACCAAGAAGGGAATAGTAAAAAAGACCAATATAATGGAATACGTAAATATACGTAAGAACGGTCTTATCGCCATAAATTTACGTGATGATGATGAACTCATAGAAGTAAAATCAACAGATGCGGATACTCATATCTTCCTGGTAACGAAGAACGGTATATGTATAAGGTTTAAGGAAACAGACGTAAGGTGTACCGGTCGTTCGTCAATGGGCGTTAAGGGTATGAACTTAAGCGATGATGATGAGATAGTCGGAATGCAGTTAGATCACCAGGGAGATACGCTTCTCATTGCTTCGGAAAAGGGATACGGCAAGCGCACCAGGATCGATGAATTTACCGTACAGCACCGCGGCGGCAAGGGCATCAAGTGTTATAAGATCTTGGATAAGACAGGCTTTGTCGTAGGTGTAAAGGGAGTAAACGAGAATCATGAGATCATGATGATAACTACGGAAGGTACGATCATCCAGATACCTATGAAGGATGTTTCGATACTCGGAAGAAATACGTCGGGTGTTAAGCTCATAAATCTTGATGATAAGGTAAAGGTTGCCAAGATAGCCAAGGTACGTGAGAAAGTATCGGACGGAGTTAACGAAACGGATGATGATGATATCGAAGAGATCTCAGATAACGGAAATTCACCAATGGTGATCGTCCATGATGAAGTCGAGCTTCCCGGAGATTTAAAAGACATCGATGATACGGAAGATCCTGATGAAGAAGAAAACGGTGATGATGAAGAATAAACTTCTCATAAATGCATGATCATCAAAATTTAAGGGGTAAATATTGATTATTTACCCCTTTTATAACAGAAATACCGGGGTATTTATAGACCGGGAATGACACAGACAGTATACGGGCAGGCTGGGAATCGGAAAATGAGAGAGATAGAAGTAAGGGAAATAACCGAAAACATAAAAGAAATGTGCATTGAAGCCGTACATTTTCTTACGGATGATATGAAGGAAGCCCTGTTAAGTGCCAAAAAAAGTGAGGAATCTCCGCTCGGACGAAAGATACTGGAACAGTTGGAAGAAAATCTTGCCATCGCGGGTGAGGATATGATCCCTATCTGCCAGGATACCGGTATGGCGGTGATCTTCCTTGAAATAGGGCAGGATGTCCATTTTACCGGTGGATCTTTGAAAGATGCGATAAATGAGGGTGTAAGACAGGGTTATACGGAAGGTTTTCTTCGCAAGTCAGTGGTATCCGATCCAATAATTAGGGAAAATACAGGGGATAATACACCTGCGGTGATCCATTATGATATAGTGCCGGGTGATAAGGTAAGGATCACGGTCGCACCCAAGGGTTTTGGGAGCGAAAATATGAGCAGGATATATATGTTAAAGCCTGCCGACGGGATAGAAGGTGTCAAGGAAGCGATCTTAAGCGCGGTAAGGGAAGCGGGTCCGAATGCCTGTCCGCCGATGGTCGTAGGTGTAGGTATCGGTGGAACCTTTGAAAAATGCGCGTATTTGGCCAAGAAAGCCCTGACCCGTCCGGTAAATGAACGCTCGAAGACGGAATATGTTGCAAAGCTTGAAGAGGAAATGCTAGATAAGATAAACAGATCCGGCATAGGTCCCGGCGGTCTCGGAGGTTCGACCACAGCATTTGCGGTAAATATCGAGACATACGCAACCCATATCGCCGGGCTTCCCGTAGCTGTAAATATCTGCTGCCATGTAAACAGGCATGCAGTAAGGGAATTATAGATCAGTGAACCTCCATAGGGGAGACTCGCTGCATTATGGCATAAGAAGGATACAGGATGGAAAAAAAGATAACGGCACCGATAGATGATAAAACCGCAAGAGAACTTAAGAGCGGAGACTATGTATATATTACCGGGACTATTTATACGGCAAGGGATGCGGCTCATAAGAGGATGTATGAGGCTCTTGAAAAAGGTGAAAAGCTCCCGTTTGACGTTAAGGACAACGTGATCTATTACATGGGTCCTTCTCCCGCAAGGGAAGGGAGGCCCATAGGTTCAGCCGGTCCGACAACGGCAACGAGGATGGATAAGTATGCACCGGCCCTTCTTGATCTCGGGCTTAAGGGAATGATAGGCAAGGGAAAACGCCGGCAGAACGTAAAGGATTCGATGATAAAGAACGGAGCGGTCTATTTTGCGGCAGTGGGTGGAGCCGGAGCCATACTGTCAAAATGTATCAGGGAATCCGAGGTCATAGCCTATGATGATCTTGGTACGGAGGCGATAAGAAAGCTTTATGTTGAGGATTTTCCCGCTATTGTCGTGATAGACAGTGAAGGGAACGATCTGTATGAGACATCGGTGCTTGAATATAAAAAGGAATAAACAGGCTTTATTGACAAAGCATAAAGCCTTTAGTATAATTACGTTTGTCGGATTTTGACGATATATTGTTTTTAAGTTCAGCATTAAGGAGAAATACTCAAGAGGCTGAAGAGGCGCCCCTGCTAAGGGTGTAGGTCGGGCAACCGGCGCGAGGGTTCAAATCCCTCTTTCTCCGTTTAGCTTCATCATAAATCTTAGGGTTTCTGATGGAGCTTTTTTGTTAGCATTTAGCGGTCAAAAGGACAAAAGAACAGGCGATCATGATAAATATAGTAGAAATGCTCGAAAGAGCTGCTTCAAAATACGGTGAAAAGGTAGCATTTTCTGATCCCGATAAGGAGATAACGTTTTCAGGGCTTAGGGAAATGGCACTAAGAACCGCAGTATGTTTAGCCGATATGAAGGGCAGGGACAGATTAAAGCCCGGATCGGCCGTTGCTTTTTACATGGAAAAGAGCGTAGATGCGCTCATCGTTATGTTTGCCGGGATGTATCTTGGGGATTTCTACAGTTTTATTGATATAAGACAGACGGCAAACAGGGCAGAGAGCATAATCGACGTACTTGAGCCTGAATTCATAATAACTGATGAAGCAAATAAGGATGCTCTTTGTGATCTTAAGCTTTCGGATCAAAATAGGAAGAACATCGTTCTGATCCCGCATCTTCTTAAGGAAGCGCGGGAAACTGCTATTGATCGGGAATTCCTTGATAAGATAGGAAGGGATTTTTATGATAAGATGCCCTTATATGTGAACTTTACGAGCGGCAGTACCGGAGTCCCTAAGGGTGTGGTTGTCGGACATGCTTCCGTTATTGAGTTTATCAGTGAATTTACGAAAGTTTTTGACATAACTTCCGAGGATATACTTGCGAACCAGGCCCCGTTTGATTTTGATGTCTCCGTTAAGGATATATACAGCGGCCTTTATACCGGGGCAAGGGTTGCTCTCATACCAAGGGAATATTTCTCAAATCCTACCGTACTTATGGATTATATCTCGGATAACAGGGCTACCGTGCTTATCTGGGCAGTATCGGCCATGTGCTTTGTATCGATAATGAACGGGCTTGAATACAGGAACCCCGAAACCGTCAGACAGGTGATGTTCTCGGGTGAACTTATGCCGGTGAAGCAGCTTAACAAATGGAAGAAATATCTTCCCGATGCAAGGTACGTTAATCTGTACGGACCGACTGAGATAACCTGTAACTGTACCTATCATATACTTGACCGTGAATATGAAAAGGATGAGGTCATCCCGATAGGTATCCCTTTCAGGAATGAAAAGGTCTTTTTGCTTGATGAAGATGATAAGGAGATAACGTTACCCGGTATAGAGGGTGAGATCTGTGTGAGCGGTTCCTGCCTTGCCCTCGGATACTATAAAGATGATAAAAAAACAGCTGTAAGTTTTGTGCAGAATCCATTAAATAACAGGTACGCAGAAACTATATACAGGACCGGAGATCTCGGTAAATACGATGATACAGGAGTGTTATTTTATACCTCGCGCAAGGATTTCCAGATAAAGCATATGGGCCAGAGGATAGAACTTTCGGATATCGATGTATCGGCCATGTCGGTGGACGGAGTGTCAAGGGCATGCAGCATATATGATGACAAGCATAAGAAGATCATCCTTTTTTATACCGGCGATATAGAGAAGGATGAAATGGCGGAGAAAATACGGAAGAAGCTGCCGCCGTTCATGCTCCCGTCAAAAACTGTGAAGCTTGATGATCTTCCGCTTAACAAAAATGGCAAGATTGACAGGAATGCGTTAATGCAGATAAAATAACACATCTGTATATAGATTAAATAACACTACAAATAAAATATTAAATAACACTATTGCAAGGTGAAGAAATGCTGAAAAATACTGTATTACAGAGCATTGCCGAAGAATATGGTACACCCTCATTTCTCTTTGATGCGGATGAGCTGAGAGAGAGGGTTAAGATGATAAAGGACATCTTATGCGAGGGCGGAGAGAATATAGGACTCTGCTATTCGATCAAGGCCAATCCTTTTCTGATCCCTTCGCTCATCGATGTTGTGGATATGCTGGAAGTATGTTCACCCGGTGAGTTGAAGATCTGTAAGTCATATAAGGTTCCTGCAGAAAAGATAATATATTCGGGTGTCCATAAGGAAGAAGAAGATATAAGGGAAGCTGTCGGATATGGTGCTGCGATACTTACAGCAGAATCCGTGAGGCATTATGAGCTTATAAAACTTGCTGCTTCCAATTTAGGTGCAAAGGTAAGGGTTATCCTCCGCCTTTCATCCAAAAGCCAGTTTGGCATGTCACTTGAGGATATAGAGCAGATCCTAAAGACAAATAAGGATGACGAACATATTGAAATAGAAGGACTCCATTATTTTGCGGGCACCCAGAGAGTAAAGCTTAAGCATCAGAGGGAAGAGCTTAAAATGCTTAAGGATGTGTTTGATTCACTTCGTGAAAGATACGGCCTTCCTCTTTCATGGTTTGAATATGGTCCGGGCCTTTCCTACCCTTATTTTGAAGGGGATGATCATAACGATACCCTAAGACCTGTTAAGGAACTTGCCGGTGATCTTAGGGAGGCAGCAGGCGGATGCTCTCTTACGGTAGAGATGGGAAGGTTTATCGCCAGCAGCTGCGGATATTACCTTACCAAAGTCTGTGATGTGAAGAGATCGTATGATAATAATTGGGTGATCTTAGATGGCGGGATAAACCATGTCAATTACCTGGGACAGATGATGGGAATGAAGACACCTGTTATAATAACACTTCCGCACGATAGTGAAAAGGAATTAAATAACACTTCTGAACAGCAGGAAACCCAGACTTTATGCGGCTCTCTGTGTACCACCAATGACGTTATCGTCAGAAGTTACAAGGGTAATGAACTAAATATCGGAGATGTACTTGTTTTCTGTAATATAGGAGCTTATTCCATAACCGAAGGGTTAAATCTTTTCCTCAGCAGGAATATGCCTGTTGTTTTGATAAGAAGGGATGGTATAATCACTAAGGTAAGGGATGTTTTCGAAACATGGAAGCTTAATTCATAATATTAAAGATATCACCGGTTCATCCTTAAAGGTTGGAACGGGAATCTTGGAAAGAGGTATTAATGGAAGAATTATTGGAATTACTCAAAGATGTAAGGGATGATGTTGATTTTGAGAACTGTACCGATCTTATCGACGGCAAGATATTAAGTTCATTTGATATCATCCAGATCATAAGCGTTATTGATGAGGAATATGATGTTGCGGTTCCCGCGACCGAGATAATACCTGCCAATTTTAACAGTGCGCAGGCTATCTACGACATGATACAGAGGCTTAAGTAAGGTTTTATTGTATGAAAAATGCCGGTATAACGGCTGTCAGTCGGATACCGGCAGATGTTTTATGAGTTCTTTTGTATAAACCCTTCGTCCTTCACCGGACATATGGCTCATATCCTCATAATAATCAGGATTACGGTTATCAAAATCCACATCGTGCGCAAGTATATACGGAGCGTCAAGATCGTCCATCATCTTAAGGAAGTAGTCATGATATTCCCGGTATTTGGGATCATCTTCCAATCTGTAATAATGAGGACATTCAAGGAAAATGAAATCCTGCCCGTCTCTCCTGCATTTTTCGATAACTTCCTTAACGGCGTCTGCCTGGGCTTCTATCAGTACCGAATCACTTATATCAAACTCTTCGTTTTCAAGGAATTCCTTACCCGAAGACGGAGTGTCGTCTGTCTTGGCTCCTTTGTAATACCTGGTCGAATAGAAGCGTTCAGTGACCGGATACGTTATAAGGTCATCCATTCCCGAAGTCACGAAATACTCATACATTATCGATAGATCGGTATTCCCGACACTTTTAAGCTTTTCCCAAAGAGCCTTTTTTCCTTCAAAGGACAGATCCCATATAACCCTTGAATCCGACAGTTTTACTTCTTCGGTAAGCATAAGGGGATCGAGCTCGAATACCATCAGCTTATGATCATTGTCAGATCTCTTTTTGATCTCATCGTATTGGATATCCGTAGCTGCATACTGGTTTCCTCCATATGAGATTATATATGCCCGGTTATCGAAGGCTTTATCCAGTTCGTGGATATCCAGGTTACTGCGGAATGTTGATGAGCCGATAAGCAGGATATCAAGGTCTCCTTCCATTATGGCGGCCCTTATTCCCCTGTTCCCGATCGGGATCTCACATGAATATACATTTTTAAAAGCCACGGCTGCACATATTATGATAAGAGCAGCTGACAGCGTGATCAGGATCTTTTTCATTTTATCTATCCTTTTTTCTCTCTGTTTAGGCCTTAATGCTCCGGGTCAGTATCAAAAACAACTCAGAGATGCATTACTATCAATTTATCGTACTTAATACTCTCTTAAAATGCCTGATACATGAAGTTTGACTGACCTGCCACACCGAAAAGGGACATCACGATCAGCATTCCGGCAGCATAAACATATCTGTGTTTTGTAAAAGCTTCCTCATTTTTCTCCTTACAGAGCTCAACTATGAACAGACCGGTAATAAGCACCGAAAGTATTATGACAGAAGCCGCAGCCTGGTTGCCGTTACCGAACGGTACAAGAGAAGCCGTTATGGTGGAAGCATTTATCCTTGTCGTTGTGAAGATATTCTTATATATCGCAAACGCATCCTTAAGGCTGTGCGCCCTGAACATCACTTCACCGAACAGAACTATGATAAAGGTGCGAAGTGTCTGGAAGATCTTAATGAATACATTTTCATCGTTCCAGTGGATCGCGGTCCTGATTTTTTTCATATATGACATTGTGCATACGGAAAACAGCATGATGATCGCAAAATACACGCCCCAGCCGATATAGACGTCTTCCGCTCCGTGCCAGATGCCGGTCACTATCCATACGAGTATAAGGGGAAGCACGGTACGCAGGTTTCCTTTTTTAGCCTTTGGGAATATCTTACCTAAGAACTTCGAGGCTTTACGGTTCCAGCCCGATGTCACCGCGGGCATCATGAGATGCTCCTTGAACCATTCATTAAGGGAAATATGCCAGCGTCTCCAGTATTCCTGGATATTTCTTGAAAAATACGGGCGTTTGAAGTTCTCGGCCAATCTGATATCGAGCATCTTGGATATACCGCAGACGATATCCATGTATCCGGAAAAATCGGCATAAAGCTCGACAGCATAGAAGAAGACCGCAATGATGAGAGTAAGCCCGCCGTAATTTTTCGGTGATGAAAATACGGTATCAACATAATAGGTAAGCCTGCCGGCGATCACCAGTTTCTTGAACAGTCCTTTGATCACCCTGTATCCGCCCGATCTTATATTATCCATCTTAAATTCGTGAGGTGAGATCAGCTGTTCCTTCATATCCTGATATGTTCCGATAGGCCCCTGTGTTATCTGAGGGAAATATGAGATAAACAGCGCGTAGTGAAAGAGATTCTGCTCAGGTTCTATCTTCTTTCCCATGCAGTCATGTGCATAACCGAGTGTCATGAAGGTGTAGAAGGATATCCCGAGAGGGACTATCAGAGAATGGACATTAAAGTAGACACTGTATCTGAAAACAATAAGTATGCCAAGATTGACTATAAGGGTCATGATCCAGTGAGATCTTGACGGCTTTTTCATCAAGGCCCAGGTAGTCACAATGGAAACTGCGATAAACACTATATAAACCGGTCTTACCCATGCATAGAATACGATACTGCCAATGAGCAGTACCTTCCACTGATGTTTGGGACTTATCCTGTAATAGGTAATGAGGAGTATTATTATGAAAATAAGAAAAGGAAATGAAATAAGGCTCATTTCTGTATCCCTTCATAAATATAGTAAATTGATTATAGTGTTTTTTCCGTGTTTGTGTCAAATCTCCGGGATGAAGCAGGCATGTTTAAGCAGTCATTCTCCCGGCAGGACATCGTTTTGCTTGCATATAGCAGTTTAATTTTATAAAATTGTCTTTAGTAACTGCCGGGAACGGCGTTTTTATGAGGAAAACATGAAAAGATTCTTATATGAAAAAAGAAGGATACTGTGCCCCCTGTCCGCATTCATTATCCCTGTGGCTGTTATGGTGTTTATCAGTATCCTGTCGGGTTTTTATCCATTCGGGCATACTTCGATACTCATGGCGGATATGAGGTATCAGTTCGTCGATTATTTTGGGTACATGAAGCAGATATTCTTCTCAAATGATACCTATTTCTACAGTTTTTCCAAGACCTTTGGCGGAGATATGGCAGGACTTGCCGCATACTACTGCAACAATCCCTTCCTTGTTTTCCTGCTGTTTGTTCCGAATGACCTGCTTCCCGGAGGGATCCTCATCATGATGATCGTGATGCTCGGTCTCATCGGGCTTAGCTTTAATATCTTTCTTACAGAGATTTACGGGAGCCGATATACTACACTCATCTTTTCGACGGCTTATGCCTTTATGGGATATCTCATGGGATATTTCAACTGCGTACAGTATTTCTTCAATATAATGATACTACCGCTTGTCATGCTCGGTATATACCGTACGATCAAACAGGAAAGACCCAGTTACCTCTATATCATATCTCAGGCGCTCTCGATCTTCTCATGTTATTACATCGGATATATGATCTGTATCTTCTCCGTATGCTTCTTCATCTACATTTACTTTACGGAAAATACGGATATCAGGCATTTATTCGATATCAAAGGAATAAAAAGACATATAAGACCGGTCATCGCATTTATATGGACATCAATTCTTGGTGTCTCATTATCTGCGGTAAGCCTGCTGTGTGCCGTCATTTCGCTAAGGGGACAGAGCAGCAGGAAACACATTCCTCTTTCCATAAAGGGTAATTTCAATATCACGGAAGTATTTTCCGGTATGTATTCAACGGCATTTAAGGGAAATGTTTCGGACGGTCTCCCGCTCATCTATTCCGGTGCGGTCGCCTTTATCTTTATCATATTTTTCTTCTTTGGCAGGACGGTGAGCAGGCGGGAGAAGATCATTTCCGGATCCGTATTTTTGTTCCTTATCCTCGGATTCTATGTTGATTTTCTCAATGTATTCTGGCATGGATTTTCATACCCGATAGGCTTCCCTTACAGGGAATCGTTCCTCTTTAGTTTCTGGGTGTTATTTTTAGCATATAAATGCTTTGTAAACATAGAAGATATCAGCAATAAGCAGATCATCATCACAAGTCTCATATATGTTATTTATTCATTATACATGTGTGTTATTTTAAATGAGAATGTAGGGATCCGGCAGGTAATAATAACAGGTGTATATATAATTATCTCATTTATATTGATCCTTCTTTACAGAAAGAAGGAACTGTTTGATCTGATCATGCCGGCATTCTTATTCCTCACCTTATTCGACGTATCTTACAATGCCTACATATCTCTTAATGCATATTTTCCGGATAAAGAAAATGACAGGGATATCACAATAGAAGCTTTTAAGGATTTCGTTGACGAAACATCTGCGATAGTGGGGCATCTTAAGGAAGAGGATAAGGATCTGTACCGTATAGAGAAGCTGTACAGGCGAAGCAACAATGACGCAATGCTAATAGGCTATAACGGATTATCGCATTTTTCCTCCTGTGAGACTGAACTTGCGAGAAGGTTTATGGGAACCCTGGGCTTTAGGGATAACGATAACTGGGCTTTTTACGGTGAAGGCAGCACAACCTTTGCCGATTGTCTCATGGGGATGAGATACATGCTGTCCCAGTATGATGAAACGCCGAAACCATACAGCAATATATACAGTTATAATGACAAAAATGTATTTTATAATCCGTATGCGCTTCCCCTCTGCTTTGTAATGGATGATACAGCCGTCTCCCTGGAACCGTCGGGATACGGTAAATTTTCCTATCAAAATGCACTTGCGAGAAGTTTTGGTTATGATGGAGATGATATTTACAGGCCCGTTGCGGGTGTTGAGGAAACACAGTACAATCTTGAAAAGAACGGCAATACATATACCGTTAAGGATAAAAATTCCGAAGCATACATTGAATACAGCTTCGAAAACCAAAGTGATGATTTCATGTTCATGTACTTTGATGCGGATGGTCTGCAGGATACAAATATCGTGATAAACGGCCTTGAAAAGCAGCCGTATTTTACCTCTTACGGCTGGAGCATAAGGGAACTCGGATATTTTCCCGTCGGTGAAAAGGTTAATGTCCGTATATATGCCTTGCAGGATGAGATCACGCTTAACGGATACGAATTCTGTTATGAAGACAAACAGGCGATAGCAGCATGGTATGAGGCGGCAACACAGAACGAATGTAAGCTGATAAAGCAGACAAGCTCCCATCTTACGGGTACCGTCAATACAAAAGAACAGCAGGAACTTGTTTTTTCATTTCCTTATGATGAAGAATGGCGGGTGTATGTTGACGGACAGAGAGCCGAAAACAAAATGGCGGCAGCAGGTCTGTTATGTGTTGATATAGGCAAAGGTACTCATACGATAGAACTTAAGTATATTCCGAAAGGTTTTGTTATCGGGCTCCCGGTAAGTATTATGGCCTTTTTGGTTTTACTGGTCATTCCTGTTATGCAAAAACGCAGAAAAAACGTGATGTGACCGGTTTTAACCTGACAAATGTTTTATCTTTAAGACAGGAACCGAGGCAATAAACCGGTGAAAATCCGGACTGAGGCAAACCTTATGTCAGAGGGTTGTTGATTTTTATCCCGCATGCTATTATATGAAGGTGCTGGGATTAAATCTGGATCGGATATGATGCGGAGGTTTACATGGAAAGTTACAAGTTATCTATAGTAGTTCCTGTATATAATGAGGAAAACGGTATAGAGCCGTTCCTTGAAAGAACCGAGAAAGTCGTGGATGAGCTCGGCTGTGATTACGAGATCATTTTCAGTCTTGATCCTTCAACCGACAGGACATATGAGGTAATAAAGGAAAATATGAAGAGAAATCATCATATCAAACTTATTACCATGAGCCGCCGTTTCAGGCAGGCTGCCGCTACTATGGCAGGAGTGCTCAACTGTTCAGGAGATATCTGCGTGGTCATAGACGTAGATCTTCAGGATCCGCCAGAGGTTATCACGGAACTTGTGGAGAAGTGGCAGGAAGGATATGATGTGGTCTATGCCCAGCGCATTGACAGGCAGGGTGAGACTAAGATAAGGAAGCTTATCGACCTTACTGCTTACAGAGTGATCAATTTCCTGTCCGATGTGGAGATCCCTGTTGATACGGCAGATTTCAGGCTTATTAACAGGCGTGTCATAGAAGAGATAAGGAAAATGCCCGAGACCAACATGTTCTTCCGCGGAATGGTCTCATATGTAGGATTTAAGCAGACTGCGGTAAGATACCACAGGGAAGCAAGGGAAGCGGATGTGAGCAAGTACAACCGTCTCTGGGGTGAGTTCAGGATGGGTTTTCACGGTATATTCTGCTTTTCCAGCAAGCCGCTTGAATACGTGACCTTCCTTGGAGGGTTTATGACGGGCTTCGGTGTTCTGCTTTCATGTATCTGTTTCTTTGAGAAGGTCATACTCAGAAAGGCAAAGACGTTGGTGTCCGGCCTTACGGCACTTATCTGGTTCATCGGAGGACTTAATGTATTCGTGTCCGGTCTTTTAGGTGAATATATAACCAGGATATATGATGATGTTAAGGGCAGACAGAGATTCATCATAGATGAGTTTGACGAGAATAAAAATGATTAGATCCTTCTATATATAAATAGTAAGAATAAGATCTATCGGATGAGGGGCATGCCGGAGTAAGCGGTAAGGTCCCTTATTTTTGCCACAAGATATGGTGCCGTATATCTCCTAAAAGTATAAATATGGTATATGAAAAATAAAAAAAATTTTTTGGAAAAAAGCCCTTGACTTAAGTATTTAGGCGTGTTAATATTGTAAAGCTGTCGCTGATAAATGGCAGCAGGAACCTTGAAAATCTAATAGTATAAACCATCCCTGAAAAATTTCATTACATTTTTTCAGAACGAAACCTAAAGTAAATTTAGGACAAAGGATAAGCTAGCTTATCCTGAGAATCAAACATTATAATTGAGAGTTTGATCCTGGCTC
>JAFSZZ010000054.1 GCA_017458765.1 Lachnospiraceae bacterium
TGGGCTGCCGGTATGACAGTGATGAACCAGAGCTACAGTTACCGGAGTCTTAACGCAGTAGCGGCACTTAACATAGAATCGACACTTTGGAACCTTCTGGGAGTGGCCTTTCTTGCAATGGGTGAAGGGGTTGGCATAATAATAGGACATACGCTTGGAAGCGGAGATATTAAGAAGGCACGGGACGATTCGATAAAACTCGTTGTATTTACGGTATTCTGGGGAGTTGTATTCGGCATTATCCAGATAAGCTTAAGTACTTTCTTCCCGGTGCTTTACAATACATCGGCTGAAGTAAGGAGCATGGCGGCTCAGCTTATAGTGGTGTTTGGCTGCCTGATGCCTGTCATGGCGTATGCGCATGCTTCTTATTTTATAATACGTGCGGGAGGAAGGGCAGGAATAACTTTCCTTTTTGACAGCTGTTTCGTCTGGGTGATCTCAGTACCGGTTGCATATATATTAAGCAGGTTTACGGATATAAACGTGATAATGCTGGTGGCAATAGTCCAGTCGCTTGAAATCCCCAAGGCTGTTATCGGAGGGATAATGGTGCACTCGGGAATTTGGGCAAGACGGATAGTCGGCCCCAAAGAAAAAACGGAAGAGAAGACGGCTTAAGCATTAGACGACCGCAGGATAGTAAGGAACAGACAAAATGAGTGAAAAGATCAATGAAATAAAGGATAACGGGAAGCATTTTGAAGAAAATAAGATGGGCGTCATGCCCGTAAACAAGCTTATTATAAATGTCGCACTGCCCATGATACTGTCAATGCTGGTACAGGCATGCTATAACATCGTGGACAGTATCTTTGTGGCAAGGATCAAAGACGCAGGTCAGACAGGCCCGGCTGGAACCGCAGCCTTAGTGGCTGTGGGTATGGCTTTTCCTTTTCAGATGCTTCTTGTGGCTGTGGGAATGGGAACATGCGTGGGTGTCAACTCACTTCTTTCCAAGGCTCTTGGAGAGAAAGATTTAAATACTGTAAAAAAAGCTGCGAATAACGGTGTTTTCCTGTCGGTCTTAAGTGCAGTGCTGTTTTTCCTGGTAGGCTGCTTCTTTTCAAAAGCACTTATAAGATCACAGGGTGGAGAGGGCCTGTCCCTTAAGTACGGGACACAGTATCTTTCGATAGTATGCATGTGTTCATTCGGTGTGTTTATGCAGTTTATCTTAGAGAGGCTGCTACAGTCCACAGGGCGCACGGTTTTATCGATGATAACGCAGATGACGGGCGCCGTGATAAACTTAATCTTAGATCCGATACTTATATTCGGAATGTTCGGCTTCCCGGAACTTAAGGTTGCCGGTGCTGCCGTGGCTACCGTTACGGGACAGATAGCGGCAGCGTGCCTTGCACTTTATATGAACATTCATAAAAACCATGAGATAGATTTAAGCTTCAGGGGATTTAAGCCTGACGGACCAACGATAAGAAGGATATATGCAGTGGGCATCCCCACGATGATAATGCAGTCCATCGGTTCCGTGATGACTTACTGTATGAACAGGATATTAGTATCGCTTGATTCTGCGGCCGTTGCCGTGTTTACGGTGTACTTTAAGCTTCAGAGCCTGTTCTTCATGCCATTATTCGGACTGAATAACGGTCTTATACCCATACTTGCATATAATTTTGGGGCGAAAAAGAGGAGTCGTATGATAAAGGCGATCAAGCTGTCTATGGCATATGCATTCGGATTTGCTTCGATCGGCTTTCTGATGTTTGAGTTCATTCCCGATAAGCTCCTGCTCATTTTCAATACCGGCGATCCTTCGCTCATAACCATTGGCGTTCCGGCGCTGCGCATAATAGCATGGCACTACCTGCTGGCCTGGTTCTGCATAGTGGGAGGCACCGTATTCCAGTCGCTCGGCAACGGGGTATACTCGCTGATAGTATCAGTTGCAAGGCAGCTTTTGGTGCTGATACCCGCAGCCTATATATTTGCCAGGATAGGAGGGCTTGATCTTATATGGTGGAGCTTCCCTGTTGCGGAACTCATGTCGTTTGCGGTAAACTGCTTTTTCTTATACAGGATAAATAAGAGCATAATAAGCAAGGTGCCGGATGGCATATAGACAGGCAGTAAAAAAGGTCCGGTAATCAGCCGAACCTTTTCCTTATATATTAATTTATTAGAGGGAGGATGTGAGCTAAGCTCACTTTATGAAAAAGATTTTAATTTCTATGCTGTTAGTATAGGGGGAGAATATGACATTGTAATGCACAAATTGTTAACAGGTTATGAACATTCTGCAAAGAATCCATGTCATGTTGCGTAAATGATGTGACAATTTCAATTTATGTAAACATTTTTTAAAACAAACGTTTTGGTGACAATTTTTCGCTGCTTCGTGCGGGAAAATATTGATTTTATCATATGGACAGATCAGAGGATATGAAATACGCAAATATAATTGTGAATATTTCACATGAAAATCTGGATAAGACATTCCAGTACAGGGTGCCGGATGATCTCAAAGCATCCATAAGCATAGGGGATTATGTCAGTATACCCTTCGGGAAATCGGATAAGGTGATAAACGGTTATGTGCTGGAACTTACGGACCGCGCGGAGTACGATCCGGCAAAGCTTAAGGAGATCATAAGCATCGATACAGACAGCAGGCTGGTGGAGCATAAGCTTATAAGGCTTGCATACTGGATGAAGCAGACCTATGGTTCTACCATGATAACTGCGTTAAAGACAGTGCTTCCGATAAAGAAGATCGTTAAGGAAAAAGAGGAGAAGAGCATTGTCCTTGCGATACCCGAGAGTGAAGCATTATTGCAGCTTGAACAGTTTGTTAAGAAACACAGGACCGCAAGGGAGAGGCTGCTCAGGGAGCTTATTAATGAGAAGGAGCTCGATCACAGGCTTGTGACCACAAAACTTAATGTTTCGACAGCGACCGTTAACGCGCTTGAGAAGCAGGGGATACTGACTGTAGAGAAGAAAAGGGTATACAGGAATACGGCCGGTACGGAAAAGCAAAAAAGCCCGGTGACGCTTAACAATGAACAGAAACGCATATCAGACTCGATAATTGATGATTATCGTAAAGGGATAAGGAAGACATATCTTATACACGGTATCACCGGAAGCGGCAAGACCGAAGTTTATATGGAAATAATTGATGCGGTGGTAAGTGAAGGTAAACAGGTCATAGTGCTCATACCCGAGATCGCACTAACCTACCAGACGGTGATGCGGTTCTTGCGGCGGTTCGGGGATAAGGTGTCGACCATCCATTCAAGACTTTCAAGCGGGGAAAAATACGATCAGTTCGAACGTGCGAGGAAGGGCGATGTATCGATAATGATAGGTCCGAGGTCTGCCCTGTTCACGCCGTTTGAAAACGTGGGACTCATCATAATAGATGAGGAGCACGAGAGCTCATACAAGAGTGATAATATGCCCAGGTACCATGCCGTGGAGACGGCAGAGGAACTGGCAGGACTTCACGGGGCTTCGGTGATATTAGGTTCGGCAACGCCTTCCCTTGACTCATATCACAGGGCAAAGAACGGAGATTATGAACTTTTCACCTTAAAGGAGCGGATAGGTGATGCGAAGCTCCCCGCTGTTCATTGCGTTGATATGAGGCAGGAGTTAAAGAACGGAAACCGTTCCATGTTCAGCGACAGGTTGAAGGAACTCATTGAGGACAGGCTTGATAAGAATGAACAGATAATGCTTTTCATAAACAGACGGGGATATTCCGGCTGTGTTTCGTGCCGTGCCTGCGGACATGTTATAAAGTGTCCGCACTGCGATGTTTCCCTGTCAAAACATATAAACGGTAAGCTTATATGCCATTACTGCGGATACGAGAAGGAAAGTTCGCCGGTATGTCCAAAATGCGGTTCATCCACGATAAAAGAGATGCGGGCCGGGACAGAACAGGTTGAGGATGCGGTTAAGAAGATGTTTCCCTATGCCGTTACTCTTCGCATGGATGCAGATACCACAAAGAAAAAGGACAGTTATGAAAAGATACTTGCCGCTTTTGCAAACAGGGAAGCGGATATCCTCATAGGAACACAGATGATCGTTAAAGGACATGATTTTCCTTATGTTACACTGATGGGGATAATGGTTGCGGATATGTCGCTAAATGCGGGAGATTACAGGGCTGCCGAGAGGACCTTCCAGCTGCTCACACAGGCCGCCGGGAGAGCCGGAAGAGCCGATATACCGGGCGATGTGGTCATACAGACATATCAGCCGGAACATTATGCCATTGAGGCGGCAGTAGGACAGGATTATGAAAAATTCTATGATGAGGAGATCGCATACAGAAGCCTGATGGATTATCCGCCGGTCGGACATATGCTCGCGGTCCTTACGGAAGGCGGGACAAGGGAGGAAGTTGACAGATACAGCGGGGCATTGGCAGATAAGTTAAAAGATGCTATAATAAATGGTCCGTATGCGCCCGGGATAAGCATTATCGGTCCTGCGGATGCTTCGATAAGTAAGCTGAACGATATATACAGGAAGATCATGTATATAAAGTCGAAGGATACGGACAAACTGGGTAAAGTTAAGGAATTCATCGAGGATTACTGTGATGCGAATAATGACAGGGGTATCAGAGTGACTCTCGACAGGGATCCCGTAAGAGGATATTGATACAGAGTTGCATTTATAGGATTTATGGAAATTGCAGAGGAGAATGATATGGCACTCAGGACGATACGGACAATAGGTGACGATGTGCTTACCAAACCATGTAAGCCGATAAAAGAAGTAACACCGAGGATAAAAACACTTATAGAAGACATGATCGAGACCATGTATGATGCTGACGGCGTGGGTCTTGCAGCACCTCAGGTCGGCGTGCTTAAGCGTGTGGTCGTGATCGATGTGGGTGAAGGCCCGTTCGTTATGATAAACCCGCGAGTGCTTGAGACATCCGGTGAGCAGACTGGGACTGAAGGCTGTCTCAGTGTTCCGGGTAAGTGCGGTATAGTCACAAGGCCGGAATATGCGAAGGTCCTGGCGTATAACGAGGATATGGAGCCGGTAGAGATCGAGGGCACGGAACTCAAGACCCGTGCCATGCTCCATGAGATAGATCATCTTGACGGAAAGCTTTATGTTGAAAAGGTAGAAGGCGAGCTTCAGGATGTCAGGCCCGAGGAAGAAGAGGAGTAGGTATGAAGGTTGTGTTTATGGGTACTCCGGATTTTGCCGTCAGTATACTTGAAGCGATAATAGGAAGCCCTCACAGTGTTGTTGCGGTTGTTACCCAGGAGGATAAGCCAAAGGGCAGGAGCGATAAGCTCGTTGCTCCGCCGGTAAAGGAATGTGCCGTGAAGCATGATATTCCCGTGCTCCAGCCGCATCGTATAAGAGATGGGGAAGCGGTTGCAAAACTAAGAGAGTATGATGCGGACATTTTCGTTGTGGCAGCATACGGACAGATACTGCCGAAGGAGGTACTGGAAATGCCCCGTTTCGGATGTATCAATACGCATGCATCACTGCTACCGAAATACAGGGGAGCCGCACCGATACAATGGGCTATCGTGGATGGAGAGAAGGAGACCGGAGTTACGATAATGCAGATGAACGAAGGTCTGGATACCGGAGATATACTGTTTGTGAGCAAGGTTGACATAACTAATGATGATACCGGAGAGAGCCTTTTTGATAAACTGGCAAAATCCGGAGCATCGCTGATAACAGAGGCACTTGATAAGATAGAACAGGGTGACATAAAGCCGGAAAAGCAGGATGATTCCGAGGCGACTTATGCAAAGCTGCTTAAAAAGGAAATGGGAGAACTCAGATTTTCGGATCCCGCAGTGAACATAGAGAGGCTCATAAGAGGGTTCACTCCATGGCCCGGTGCTTACACATTTTTAAGAGGAAAAAAACTTAAAGTACTGAAGGCTTCCGCCGTGACTTGGGCTGAAATGCTTAAGGAGACTCAGAACGCGGATACGGATGTTGCACAAGGATGTGTTGCGGGTACTTCAAAGAACGGGATATTTGTTAATACGGGGGACGGCTGTCTTAAGATAAATGAACTTCAGCTTGAAGGGAAGAAAAGGATGGCAGCAGGCGATTTTCTTATGGGCTGCAGGATCGGTATCGGGGAGAAACTCGGATGAATCCCCGGATGATCATTCTTGAAACACTTCTTGTCATAGATTCCGACGTATCTTCGGGATATACTGCCATAGCACAGGTTCTGGATAAATACTCATATCTTGATAAACGCGACAGGAGTTTTATCAAACGTACACTTGAAGGCTGTGTGGAACGAAGGATAGAACTTGACTATATCATAGATTCAAAGAGCAGGACAAAAGTAAAGGACATGAAGCCGGTCATAAGGGCGATAATGCGGATGAGTGTCTATCAACTTAAATACATGGATTCCGTGCCCGAGTCGGCGGTATGCAATGAGGCTGTCAAGCTGGCTGTAAAAAAGGGATTTTCGGGGCTTAAAGGTTTCGTAAACGGAGTTCTGCGCAGTATCGCAAGGGATATCGGGAACATAGAGTATCCGGATCCCGGTTCGGCCACGGGAATGTCTGTAATATATTCATGTCCCGTCTGGCTGGTGGAACAGTTTGTGGCGGAACTTGGTGTAGAGAGAGCTGCCAAGGTGCTTGAGGCATCATTAAAGCCTTCGGATGTATGCATACGGATAAATCTGTCCGGGATCCCGGTGGCTGAGTATGCGAAAATGCTTGATGATAAAGGCGTACGTTACGAGATACCGGATCATCCCGCATGTGCGATAAGACTTAAGGATATCGATAATGTGACCGGTCTTCCGGGGTATGAAGAGGGTCTGTTCCAGGTACAGGATATCGGATCGATGCTTGTTGCGCTGTCTGCCGGCATCGCTTACGGGGATATCGTATTTGATGTATGCGCCGCGCCGGGCGGTAAATCAATGCATGTACTCGATATTCTTAACGGTACCGGACATCTGTATTCGTTTGACGTTTCGGAGAGAAAGCTTGCTCTCATCCGTGAAAATGCCGGAAGGATGGGGTTTGACAATATAGATATAAGGCTTGCCGATGCTGCCGTTTATGTTCCCGAATACGAAGGGATGGCGGATGTGCTCATCGCAGACCTGCCGTGTTCGGGACTTGGAGTGATGGGCCGCAAGAACGATATAAAATATAATATCACGCCGGAGCGGGAAGGATCGCTTGTTAAGCTTCAGCGGGAGATATTATCTAATGTGAGCCGGTATGTGAAACCCGGCGGGACTCTTGTTTTTTCGACCTGTACGATACACCGGGAAGAGAATGAAGAGAATGTAAAATGGATAGAAGAGAACCTGCCTTTTAAAGCCGTATCTCTTGATGGGTGCATACCCGATGCATTTATATGCAGGACATCGGGCAAGGGATATATCCAGTTGATTCCCGGGGTTCATGATTGTGACGGGTTCTTTATCTCGAAATTTGAAAAGAAGCAGTGTTAGACCATATGGAAGAAAAAGCGGATCTTCGCGCAATTGAATACGGGGAACTCGAAAGTATAGTGACCGGGCTTTTGGAAAAGAAGTTCAGGGCATCACAGATATACGGATGGATACACGGTAAACAGGCGGAAAGCCTTGATGCGATGACAAACGTGCCCGGGGGTCTTAAGGAAGCACTGTCAAAGGACTATGAGATATTTACGGTCAAAAAGGACAGGGTTCAGGAATCGGCACTGGACGGGACAAGAAAATATCTGTTTGAACTGCACGACGGCAACCTCATTGAGAGTGTGTTCATGCGTTATGAGCATGGAGACTCGGTCTGTGTATCGACACAGGTGGGCTGCAGGATGGGCTGTAAGTTCTGTGCTTCTACCATAGACGGCCTTGTGAGAAACCTGACCGCAGGTGAAATGCTCGGGCAGATATACGGGATAATGAAGGATACCGGGAGCCGCATATCCAATGTTGTCATGATGGGATCCGGAGAACCGCTTGATAATTACGATGAGTCGCTTAAGTTCATAAGAATGCTCACGGATGAAAGAGGTCTTAATATAAGCCAGAGAAACGTCACTCTGTCAACCTGCGGCATAGTACCGCGCATCAGGGAACTTGCGGATGAGGAACTGACAATTACACTGGCGATATCCCTGCATGCATGCAGCGATGAAAAGAGACGTGAACTTATGCCGGTGGCAAATAAGTATTCTCTTGATGAGATCATCGGGGCATGCAGGTATTATTTTGACAGGACAGGGCGCAGGCTTACATTTGAATACAGTCTCGTTAACGGAGTGAACGATAACGATGACGATGCCAGGGGACTGGCCATGCTGCTTAGAGGTCTTAACTGTCACGTAAATCTCATACCGGTCAATCCGGTCAGGGAGAGAAACTATGCCCAGTCAACGAAACAGGCGGTTCTTGCATTTAAAAATAAACTTGAAAAAAATCATATAAATGTTACTATTAGAAGGGAAATGGGCCGGGATATTGACGGCGCATGCGGCCAGTTAAGACGCAGGGTTATAAGTGCGGAAGGCCGCATCCTAAGAAAGGATACAAAAGATGCTTAAAACATTCTCTAAGACCGATATCGGCCGTAAGAGAAAAATCAACCAGGATTGCATATTTTCCTGCGAGGTTCCCTTGGGGAATCTTCCCAATCTGTTCATCGTAGCCGATGGCATGGGAGGGCATAATGCGGGAGACTATGCATCTTCATATACAGTCAAGGCCATAGAACGTGAAGTCATGATAAATGAATCCACGGAACCGGTTAAGATCATCAAGGAAGCAATTGAGTGCGCTAATGCCGAGATATTCAGGAAGGCAGAGGCAGAGAAGGATTTTCAGGGGATGGGTACCACAGCCGTGGTAGCCACGATAGTGGATGATATCATGTATGTTGCCAATGTGGGCGACAGCAGGCTGTATGTAATAAATGATGATATAAAGCAGATCACAAGGGATCACTCACTTGTTGAAGAAATGATCAAGATGGGTGAGATAGACAGGGAATCCGCAAGGACACATCCGGATAAGAATATAATCACAAGGGCTATAGGAGTATCAACCAGGATAGAGGTCGATTTCTTTGAAGTGGATATCAAGAAAGGCGATCATATCCTTATGTGTTCTGATGGACTTACCAATATGGTTGATGATGATGATATCTGCATGATAGTGAAGGCCGGGAGGGATGTTGTCCAGATAGTCGAGGAACTGATCAGGATGGCTAATCACAACGGCGGCAAGGATAATATTGCAGTGGTGATCATAGAACCATTTGCAGATGAGGTGAGATGATGTTAAATCCGGGAACGATACTGGGTGATCGTTATGAGATATTGGAAAAGATCGGCGCCGGCGGAATGGCCGATGTATATAAGGCTAAGGATCATAAGCTGAACAGATTTGATGCTGTCAAGGTACTTAAGGATGAATTTGCTTCAAATAAGAGTTTTGTCAGTAAGTTCAGGGCTGAAGCACAGGCAGCGGCGGGACTTATGCATCCCAATATAGTAAACGTGTATGATGTCGGTGATGAAAACGGGCTGTATTATTTTGTTATGGAGCTCGTTGAAGGCATCACACTCAAGCGTTATATAGAGAAGAAGATCAGGCTGTCGGTAAAGGAAGCCGTAAGCATTGCGATACAGGTATCCATGGGTATCGAATCTGCACATAATAACGGGATCATCCACAGGGATATCAAGCCGCAGAATATAATCATATCCAAGGAAGGTAAGGTCAAGGTGGCCGATTTCGGTATAGCCAGGGCCGCAAGTTCCGATACGCAGACAAGCCATGCGATGGGATCGGTGCACTATACTTCTCCGGAACAGGCGCGCGGCGGATATTCGGATGCCAAGAGTGATATTTATTCCATAGGCATTACATTATTCGAGATGGTTACGGGACGTGTTCCTTTTGACGGAGAGACCACGGTTGCGATCGCGATCAAGCATATCCAGGAGGAGATGCCATCCCCCAAGATCTATGTGCCGGAGATACCGGTAAGTGTTGAACAGATCATTTTCAAATGTACGCAGAAGAATCCCGACAGGAGATATTCTAATGTCAGCGAACTCATACAGGACCTTAAGCATTCGCTCATAAGTCCGGATGAGAATTTTGTCGTGATAAACGATCCCGCAAGTTCGGAAGGCACCAAGGCGATCACCGATGAAGACCGCAGGGAAATAAGGCAGCAGACTTCATCGAGCATGTACGGCAATGAGTCATTTGAATCCGCATATGCAGGCTACAATAATGCGAGACAGTACGGGAGTTATGATGAACCGCAGCAGTACGGGCAGGGATATGGCGGACAGTACGGAAACGGCGGTTATAACGATCCGTATTATTATAATCAGAGATATCAGGGCGGCGGTTATAATGACCAGATGTATCCCCCGCAGTATAACGATCCGTATGGGAACGGCGGGTATAATAATGTGCCGGAGGAAGGCATGGAGGATCCTTATTATGTGATGGATCCAAGATCGGCAGGCGGGCGCAGGCAGAGTCAGATGAGGCCCGAAGACCAGGCTGAAAACTTAAGGAATAAGCAGAAAGCGGTAAAGAATAAACAGAAGGGCCAGTCCGGACAGAAGAGCCAGCAGCCAATGCCCAAACAACAGTACAGGGATCAGGAAGCGGCATACGGTAAGCCGGTCAGGAAGAAAAAGACCGGATCAAAGCCGGATTACACAAATGATACGGGTGATGACGTAGATCCTAAGATGGAGAAGGTTATGACCATCCTCATGATCGCGGCAGCGGTCATCCTTGGTCTCGCAGCGATATTCGTAGTTGTCAAGGTATTTGGTATACCGGGTTCCGGAGGATCGGAAACGGTGCTTGAAGAGGGTATGACCGAAGTCCCGAATGTGGTGGGAATGACGCTGGAGGAGGCATCAAATGCACTGAAGGCGGCAAATCTTACCGCCAAGGCAAAGTATGCCGAGTCAACGATGTATGAAAAGGATATAATCGATTCACAGGATCCGGCAGCAGGAGCTATAGTTGAGGAAAACTCCGTGCTTACTCTTGTGGTGAGCAGCGGCAAGGTCGCGGGGAGCGAAACGGCACCTGAAGCAACTGAAGCTCCGGTCGGAGGAGCAGCGGTACCTGACGTGGTCGGTAAGAGCGAGGCTGAGGCCAAGGTTGCGATAGAAGCGGAAGGCTTTGTGTTTGCGATGGCTGAGCAGCCGAGTGATACGGTTGAAAAGGGTAAGGTCATTTCACAGTCTCCTCTCGGAGCGACAAATGCTCCTCTTGGGAGTTCGATACAGGTATATATAAGTGCCGGCAGGGATGTTGAGGAAGTTCAGGTTCCCGATGTTACGGGCAAGGATGAAGCCACTGCCAGAGCTCTGCTCGTGGAAGCCGGACTTACCTGTGAAGCTTCAGAGGAAAATAATGATACGGTTGCCAAAGGAAATGTCATCTCACAGTCTGTTGCGGCAGGTACTACGGTTGAGAAGGGATCCGGCGTAAGCGTTAAGATAAGTAAGGGCGGTGCGGGATATACCTGTAACTGCACAGTACAGAAACCGGATGGATATCTGGAAGGATCGGATGCGATAATAGTCCTGCTCGATGCTGCGGGTGCAGAACTCCAGAGGTTCACAACAAATACATTTCCGTATACGGCAGTTAAGACAGGTATAACCAGTTCACCGGCGGGAGTTGTTACCGTTACATATCAGACAATGGACGGACAATGGCAGACATCGGCACCCGTGGCGGTGACGTTCAATAAGGAATAGAACATGCACGGAAGGATAATCAAGGGTATAGCCGGATTTTATTATGTCTATGCAGATGACGGCAATACATATGAGTGCAAGGCCAAGGGTATATTCCGGAAGGACAGATTAAAGCCCATGGTCGGAGATGAGGTTACGGCGGATATCCTTGATGAGAATGAGCACACTGGCAATATCACCGGGATTCTTCCGAGACGTAACATACTGATAAGGCCTGCGGCTGCAAATGTCGATCAGGCACTTATTGTTTTTGCACTGACTCATCCCGAACCGAATTATACAATGCTCGATAAGCTGCTGCTGCAGTTCTCCATACAGAATGTCAGGGCTGTCATCGTATTCAACAAGGAAGATCTTGTAAAGGACAGCGACAAGGAGAAGGTAAGCGGCATATACGGAAAGAGCGGTGCGGATCTGCTGTTCACATGCGCGACAAAAAACCAGGGGATCGATGAATTAAGATCCGTGCTCAGGGGCAGGCTGAGTTGTGTGGCCGGGCCGTCGGGAGTGGGCAAATCTTCTCTTATCAATTGTCTGCAGAACGAAGTGAAGGCAGAAACAGGTGATATAAGCCGTAAGGCTGAGAGAGGGAAACATACGACAAGACATTCCGAGATAATCCCAATATCAGATGATACATTTATTATGGATACCCCCGGCTTTTCATCCTTTGATGTTCTTATTGACGATCCGGAGACACTTAAGGATCATTATGAGGAGTTTATCAGTTATACAGGGTGCAGGTTTCAGCCATGTTCGCACACGCATGAACCGGACTGTATGGTAAAGGAAGCCGTGGAGCGCGGGCAGATATCACGGGAACGCTACGATAATTACATGCTCATCTATTCGGAACTTAAGAATCTAAGGAGATATTGATATGATATTGCTTTCACCGTCGATCCTGGCTGCTGATTTTGCATGTCTCGGAGATTATATGAGGCAGGCCGATGCTGCGGGAACGGATCTGTTCCATGTGGATGTTATGGACGGGATGTTTGTCCCCAACATATCATTTGGGATACCCATCATGGAATCGGTACAGAAGATAACGCATACTCCGCTTGACGTACATCTTATGATAGTACAGCCGCGCAGATATATCCGTGAGTTTGCAAGGGCGGGCGCGAGCATCATCACGATACATTATGAAGCATGTGAGGACCTGAATGCCGCTGCGGCTCTTATACATGAATGCGGATGCAAGGCAGGACTGTCAATAAAGCCGGGGACTGATACTTCGGTTCTCGAACAGTATCTGGATGAATACGATATGTTTCTTATAATGACCGTGGAACCGGGATTTGGCGGTCAGAAATATATGAACAAATGCACCAGGAAGATATCGGATCTTCGTAAGATGCTTGATGAACACGGACTGGATACGGATATCGAGGTCGACGGCGGTATAACAAGGGAAAACATCGGCATGGTACTTGAAGCCGGTGCGAATGTGATCGTTACGGGGTCCGCGGTTTTTAAAGGTGATATACAGGATAATGTGAGATACTTTAAGAACTATTTTGCGGAATATGAGAATAAATAATCACTAAGGAGCATTTTATGAAAAAATACATCAAGATAGCACGTCCGGATCATTGGGTAAAGAATGCTTTCATACTGCCGGGTATCGCAATAGCGATCCTTATGACAAAGCCGGGGTTTTCGGCAGAGTATATCTGGAAGTTCATACTCGGTTTTTTCTCAACATGCTTTATCGCGTCGGCCAATTACGTTATTAACGAGTGGCTCGATGCCGAATTCGATAAATATCATCCTACCAAGAAGAACAGACCGGTTGTGTCCGAGAACATGAAGTTCTCGCTGGTCATGCTCGAA
>JAFSZZ010000055.1 GCA_017458765.1 Lachnospiraceae bacterium
CTCTTTGCCATAGAGGATATGTATGGTCTGAAGATCGATGAACTCGATGGTGAGATGGTTCTCCTTCTCGACAGATTCACACCGGAATTCCCGGAGCTTTATGACAAGTTCCGTGCCTGGCTTCAGGAAGCAAAAAAACTTAAGGGTGGGGAAATCACGAAAGATCAGTATGATGACTGGCGTTACAAATATCCGGAACTTGATACGCATCAGTTCTCGGTGGATGTCCTGCCAAAAGAGATCAGCGATGCCTTGATAAAAGAAGAAAAGAAGAAATCAAAATCCAATAAGAAGAAATAAAGATAAGACCTTACCGATTCTCCATCCAATATGAATCAGTAAGGTCTTTTATTATTGTGATATGAGATTATTCAGAGAATAACTCTGATTTTGTTGCCAAATTGTTGCCAATTCTTAAACAAATATGCTTGCAACCCTCATAAATACTGGGTTCTTTTTGAGAAAAAATCACTCCAGCTCTATCGTCCCGGGGGGTTTACTTGTAAGATCATAGAATACCCGGTTGACACCGCGGACTTCATTGATTATACGGCTCATGGCTGACTGAAGTACGCAGAACGGTATGTCTGCGGCCTCCGCTGTCATGAAATCTATCGTCTTGACCGCGCGAAGTGCAACGGCATAGTCATATGTCCGTTCATCTCCCATTACACCGACACTTCTCATATCCGTAAGGGCCGCGAAATACTGATCCGGCATCCACGGCGGTTCTTCATCTGCGGAACGCCTGCTGCATAAGTTTTCTTCCTCTGTTCCGGGAAGTGCATATTCTATCCCGACAGGCAGCTGTCTCCATACTTCCACTGCCTTTGATATCTCCTCCCTGTATATAGCATCCGCGTCCTGAACCATCCTAACCTTATCCGCAGTGATATCGCCCACGATCCTTACACCAAGTCCCGGTCCCGGGAACGGCTGTCTGTAAACAAGTTTCCGCGGAAGCCCCAGCTCCAGCCCGACCTTTCTTACTTCATCCTTGAACAGATCCCTCAAAGGCTCGATTATCTCCTTAAAATCAACATAGTCCGGCAGCCCGCCAACATTATGATGTGATTTTATTACTGCAGACTCTCCTCCGAGTCCGCTTTCCACAACATCGGGATATATGGTACCCTGCGCAAGAAAATCAACCTTGCCGATCTTTCCTGCTTCCTCCTCAAATACCCTTATGAATTCCTCTCCTATTATCTTGCGCTTTTGTTCAGGCTCCGTAACTCCTGCAAGCTTGCCGTAATATCTCTCCTGAGCATTGACCCTTACAAAGTTAAGATCAAAACTTCCGTTCTTACCGAATATTTCTTCTACTTCATCACCCTCATTTTTACGAAGGAGCCCGTGATCCACAAACACACAGGTAAGCTGGTTTCCTATCGCTTTTGACAACAGCGCCGCCAATACGGAAGAATCAACCCCTCCTGACAGTGCGAGCAGAACTTTTCCGTCACCGACCTTTTCCCTGATCGAATCTACGGTTTTTTCCACAAAAGCGTCCATCCGCCACGAGCCCGTACATCCGCAGATATTTCTTACAAAATTATAAAGTATCCTCGTTCCCCCGAGCGTATGCAGCACTTCCGGATGGAACTGTATCGCATACAGGTTATCTTCAACATTCTCCGCTGCCGCTACAGGACAGTTCTCTGTGTAAGCCACTGTCTTAAAACCCGGTGCAAGCTCCTTGATATAGTCAAAATGGCTCATCCACACCTGTGTCACGAGCGTTTTTGCCTCATCAAAACTCTTGTTGGATTTTTCCTTATCATTCAACACATCTGCGAAGCTTTCTCTTGGATCGAGTGCCTCTCCAACTCCTTCAAACAGCCTGGATTCGGAATTTATCAAAGTACGTGTTTTGCCGTATTCACGCGCATCTGCTCTCTCTACCTTACCTCCGAGAACATGGCTCATAAGCTGTGCACCGTAACATAATCCGAGTATCGGCACACCTAACTCAAAGAGTTCTCTTCCTGCACCGGGCGCCCCTTCTTCATAAACACTGTTGGGTCCACCCGTAAGGATGATCCCCTTTGGATCCATTTCCCTTATCTTCTCAAGCGGGGTCCTGTATGAATATATCTCGCAATAAACGTTACATTCTCGCACCCGTCTTGCCACAAGCTGGTTGTATTGCCCGCCAAAATCAATGACTATGATCTTTTCCTTATCCATCTCAAATTCCGACTCCCGTACCTCATACTGAATATTAAAAACACATAAAATATAATACAGTTTATCAACTTCTCTTTCAACGCATAAATAAAAAATTACTCCGATAAATATATAATGCTTTTTCCGAGATAAAGTGGTATCATAAGGTTTAGCATTATCATGGATAAAATATTATTCAGAAAGGCTTCCGCAAATGTTCAGACAAAAAAAGCCTGTTAAGCAGGGGCTTCGTATCATAATCGTAGGCTGCGGCAAGGTTGGGTCGACACTTGCCGAGATTTTAAGCAATGAAGGTAATGATGTCACAGTAATAGATAAGGACTCAAGAACTCTCGAGACTCTGACCAACAACTTTGATGTAATGGGCATCGAAGGCAACGGAGCAAGCTTCACCACACAGGAAGAAGCAGGTATTTCGAATGCCGACCTGATGATAGCGGTAACGAACTCGGACGAGCTCAATCTCTTATGCTGTACCGTGGCCAAGCAGGTCGGTAACTGTGCAACTATAGCAAGGGTAAGGACTCCCGAATACAATAAGGAAGTCCAATACTTAACCGAGCAGCTCGGACTTGCGATGGTCATCAATCCCGAATATGAAGTGGCCAAGGAGATCTCGCGGATCCTGTATCTTCCGTCTGCTCTCGAGGTCAGTTCATTTGCGCACGGTCAGGCTGAACTTATCAAGTACAAGGTCGACGAAGCCAACAAGCTCTGTGATGTCAGGATAGCCGAATTGTCCCAGGTCATCAAAACACGTATCCTTATCTGTGCGATCGAACGTGAAGGCGATGTGTTCATCCCCTCCGGAAACGACTACATAAAGAGCGGAGATATAATCTCATTTGTCACACCGCGTAAATCAGTCAAGGATTTCTTCACACAGATAGGAGTGAAAACAAACAAGATCAAGGACGCGATGCTCATAGGCGGCGGCAAGGCAGCTTATTACCTTGCAAATATGCTGCTTAACATGGGCATGGCGGTTAAGATAATCGAAACCGACAAGTCAAGATGTGAGGAATTGAGCATTCTCCTTCCCAAAGCCATCATCATAAACGGCGACGGCACCAACGAGGAACTTCTTAAGGAAGAAGGCATCGAAAATGTGAATTCCTTCATTCCCCTTACGGGTATTGATGAAGAAAACATCATCCTGACACTGTATGCCAAGCAGGTCAGCAAGGCAAAAGTCATAACCAAGATCAACCGGATTAATTTCCGTGGAGTTATAAGCAAGCTTGATCTCGGAAGCACTGTGTATCCCCGATATATCACATCCGAAGCGATAATTGCATATGTACGTGCCAAGAAGGACTCTATGAATTCAAACATAGAGACTCTTTATCATATGTTTGAGCACCGTGTTGAAGCTATTGAATTCCTGATCGATAAGGAATCGGATGTTACCGACACTACTCTTGCCAAGCTTCCTCTTAAGGACAATCTTATAATCGCATTTATCAACAGGAACGGTAAGGTGTTCATGCCCAGCGGTTCCGACTGCATGATGGTCGGGGATACGGTAATGATCGTGACCAAACACACAGGATTTGACAGTATATTAGATATATTGGAATAATTGGAGCAAAACAATGAACAGTTCTGTAGTCCGCTATACACTGGGACAGGTACTTAAGATAGAGGCAGTACTTTTACTGCTCCCGTGTATAGTAGCTCTCATATACAAGGAAGATCAAGGCATTTATTACGTTCTCGTTGCAACAATGTGCGCTTTTTTAGGCATGGGAATGACTCTGCGTAAGCCCGGATCCAACATCTTCTATCTGAAGGAAGGCTGCATAATAACTGCACTAAGCTGGATATTCCTAAGTTTCTTCGGTGCTCTCCCCTTCTATCTTAGTGGAGAAATACCATCTCTAACTAACGCCCTTTTTGAAACCATTTCGGGCTTTACTACAACCGGGGCAAGCATTCTTTCCGAAGTCGAATCGCTCAGCAGATGTTCTACCTTCTGGCGCTGTTTCACACATTGGATAGGCGGTATGGGCGTACTCGTCTTCCTGCTGGCCATCATCCCGATAGGCGGAGGTTCTCAGATAAACATAATGAAGGCAGAGAGCCCCGGTCCTTCTGTCGGTAAGCTGGTTCCCAAAGTCAGATCGACCGCCAGGATACTTTATATCATCTATTTTGCCCTTACGATAATTGAAATAATTTTCCTTGTAAGCGGCGGGATGCCTGCTTTTGAGGCAGTAAACACGGCTATTGCAACAGCCGGTACCGGTGGTTTTGGAATAAAGAATGACAGCATTGCCGGTTATTCGGCATATCTCCAGTGGGTTGTAACAATATTCATGATCCTCTTCGGCGTCAATTTCAATGCCTACTACCTTCTAATCTTCAGGCAGTTCCGCAAGGCTTTTACAATGGAAGAGGTAATCCATTACTTTGCCATCATATTTATCGCTATAGCGATCATTTTTACAAGGATATTCCGAACCTACGATCATGCACTGGATGCTTTAAGGGATACGGCTTTCCAGGTTGCTTCCATCATAACTACCACGGGCTTTTCCACCGTTGATTTCGACAAATGGCCGGCCGTATGCCAGACCGTGCTCGTATTCTTAATGTTCATCGGCGCCTGCGCAGGCAGCACGGGTGGTGGTATCAAGGTTTCACGTCTAATAATTTTACGAAAGACTATAATAAAGGAAATGATATCTTATGTGCATCCTAAGAGCATCAAGAAGATAAAGATGGATGACAAGCCTGTCGAGCACGAAGTGGTAAGGGCTACCAATGTGTTCTTTATAACCTTCGTTATAATTTTCTCACTTTCGGTACTTCTCGTATCTATTGACGGCAACGACCTTGTGACCAACTTCACGGCAGTTGCGGCTACGATAAATAATATAGGGCCCGGCCTTTCAATGGTCGGACCCACTCAGAACTTCTCTCATTTTTCCGGGTTCAGCAAATATATCCTTATGTTTGATATGATAGCCGGACGTCTTGAGCTTTTCCCTCTGTTAATGCTGTTCCATCCCGAACTGTGGAAGGAAATGTTCGCACATTATATAAGAAAATTCAGCAATTCAAACTGATCATACTATACGCCTTACCGTGATTATCGATCTGTAAAGCGCGTTACTTATCTTGATGCCCGTTGCAGGTGTGCTCGCATGTACGATCTGGCCGCCGCCTATGTATATCCCGACGTGACCGCCGTAGTATATGATATCTCCGGGTTGTGCTTCGGAGTAACTTACTTCACGTCCGTAAGTTGACTGCGAGTAGCTGTTCCTGGGAAGCGAATATCCGAAATTCTTATATACTGCATATACAAATCCCGAGCAGTCTGCTCCGTTCGTAAGTGATGTTCCTCCGGCAACATACGGATTTCCTACATAATTGCAGGCAAAATTGGCTATTTCCTTACCCTTTGCCGAATCACCCGGTGAAGCGCTCACTGCTCCGGATGAACCGCTGTCTTCGGACTTCTTCTGCTCCTCTTCCTGTTTCTTCTCTTCTTCCTGGTTGTCTTCGTTCCCGGATTCTTCTTCCGTCCGGTTCTCTTCTTCCGACTTTTTCTTATCCTCTTCGGATTTTTTCTTCTTTTCCTCTTCTTCCTTCTTGCGCTTAGCCTCGGCTTCTGCCTTCTTCCGCTTTTCTTCCTCAGCTTTCTTTCGCGCTTCTTCCGCTTCTATCTGTTTAAGTACGGCTGTCTGCTTCTTTATCTGGTTCTGATATTCGCCGGCCTTCTTCTGTGCCGCCGATAACTGCGCATCAAAATCCGCAAGAGTATGCCGTTTCTGGTCTATAAGATCCTGTAAATGCTTGCTCTCGGAAACATATTCCTCCTGCATCTCTACAAGCTCGCTCTTCTCTTCCTCCAGCCGTTCCTTGATCCTTGCTTCTTCTTCCTTGGTCTGCTGATAACTGAGCAACATCTGGCGGTCATATTCATACAGTAGCTCGACATAATCCGACTTATTGACTATCTCGGCAATACTCTGGGACTGTAAGAACATCTCAATGTACTTCTTGTCACCCTTCTCGTACATGAACTTAATACGTCTCTTCATAGATTCGTATTGTTCTTCTTCCCTGCCCTTTGCCGCCTCATACTCGGCTTGTGCCTCATCTATCGCCGTCTGCTTGGTCGCGATATCACTCGTTATAAGATCAACTGTTAAAAGGAGGTCCACAAGCTGAGCGTCTATCTCAACTATCTCTTCCTGAACGGCCTCCTTGTTTTCTTCGATATTCTCAATGTTATTGTTTACGGCATCAAGGTTCTTCTGCGCTTCATTCTTCTGCTTCTGCGCTTCGCTCTTCGTGGTCGCCCACGTATTTACGGCAGGCATGACCGTAAGAACAAATGCCATAAACAGCAAAAAACCCCTCTTCCTCATTTATACTCCTTGATCGGATCCCCTCAAATCCTACATAACACCTATATACATATATATATGTATATATAATTCAAAACAAGCTCAAAATGCTTTGCATTACATATATTATGTTAACATAAACGTAACAAAATGTAAATACTGTGACACGCTTATAACTCACAATTATTGACTGTTCTCGGGAACGGAATGACATCCCTTATATTGCCCATTCCGGTCAGATACATAACGCATCTTTCAAATCCGAGACCGAATCCCGAATGCCTTGCGGATCCGTACTTACGAAGGTCGAGATAGAAATCATAATCCTCCTTCTTAAGTCCGAGTTCCTCCATCCTTGCCATGAGCTTGTCAAGATCATCTTCCCTCTGGCTTCCGCCGATGATCTCACCGATTCCGGGTACCAGGCAGTCCATTGCGGCTACGGTCTTGCCGTCTTCATTAAGCTTCATGTAGAAGGCCTTGATCTCCTTGGGATAATCTGTAACAAATACAGGTCTCTTAAATTCCTTCTCTGTCAGATATCTCTCGTGCTCGGTCTGAAGGTCGCAGCCCCAGAATACCTTATATTCAAACTCATCATTGTGCTTTTCAAGTATCTTTATAGCATCGGTATAGGTCACATGTCCGAAATCTGAACTAACAACATGGTTCAGTCTCTCTATAAGTCCCTTATCCACGAACTGGTTGAAGAAGTTCATCTCCTCGGGTGCATTTTCCATCACATACCTTATTATGTACTTGATCATGCTCTCGGCCAGGACCATATCATCCTTAAGGTCGGCAAATGCCATTTCCGGCTCTATCATCCAGAATTCCGCCGCATGTCTTGTAGTATTGGAATTCTCAGCCCTGAACGTGGGACCGAACGTATAGATATTCTTAAACGCCATCGCATAGGTCTCACCATTTAACTGGCCGCTCACCGTAAGGTTTGTCTCCTTGCCGAAGAAATCCTGTGAAAAATCAACCTTACCCTCTTCTGTCCTGGGCAGCTCATCCATATCGAGCGTTGTTACCCTGAACATCTCACCCGCTCCCTCACAGTCACTTCCTGTGATAAGAGGAGTATGAACATATACGAATCCCCTTTCCTGGAAGAACTTGTGGATCGCGTAAGCAGCAAGCGAACGCACGCGGAATACAGCCTGAAAGGTATTGGTCCTTGCACGCAGATGTGTTATCGTTCTTAAATACTCAAGTGTATGTCTCTTCTTCTGGAGAGGATAATCCGGTGTTGAAGCACCCTCTATGACCACCTCATCCGCCTGTATCTCAAACGGCTGCTTGGCCTGCGGCGTTGCAACCAGGGTTCCCGTAATGATAAGCGCCGCACCGACGTTTATCTTGTTTATCTCGGCAAAATTATCGAGCTTATCACCATATACTATCTGCAGCGGCTCGAAAAATGTTCCGTCATTTAAAACGATAAATCCGAAAGTCTTTGAATCCCTGACACTTCTTACCCAGCCTCCGACCGTGACTTTCTTATCGTAATACTGCTCTTTGTTCCTGTATAATTCCCTGATCTCAACTAAATCCATAGTAATACCACCTTTTCCTGTTATAGATTCATGTACTGTCTTGAATAGTTATATCACACAAAAGGCTTAATTTAAACATATTTCTTAAAATCTTAACCTTGTGCTTGCACAAAAGGGACATATTTTATAAAATCATATATTAGATAAATCCTAAAACTAAATACAGGAGGTGTGAAGTGTCACCGGCAACAATTACTTTAATCGTTATTGCCGTCCTGCTCATCGGAGTTATAGTAGCTCTGTACTTCTTAGGCAAGAAAGCCCAGAAGAAGCAGGCGGAACAGGAAGAACAGATAAATGCCACCAAACAGACCTACTCCATGCTGATCATTGACAAGAAGCGGATGAAGCTTAAGGATGCCGGACTCCCGGCAGTAGTCCTTGAACAGACACCCAAGCTTTTAAGAGGGCGCAAGCTTCCGATAGTTAAGGCTAAGATCGGTCCCCAGGTAATGTCATTGATCTGTGATGAAAAGATCTTCGATCTTGTTCCCGTAAAAAAAGAAGTAAAGGCATCAGTCAGCGGGATCTACATGGTCGATGTCAAGGGTTTAAGAGGCGGAAATGTCAAAAAAGAAGTAAAACCCAAGAGCAAATTCAAACAGGCTGTGGAAAAACTCCAGGAAAAAGCGGGAGCCAAGCCGGTCAAATAAGAAAAGGACGGTTTATCCGTCCTTTTCTTATCTTAATATTTCAGATCATCAGAATAATGCTGTCTTTTTCATCACCGGAAGATCACTCATAATCAAGCATTTCGTCCATGTTTTCATTGAGTGACTTAATATATGCAAGCATCTCGTCCTTTATCTCGGGATTTCTTAATGAAAACTCCACATTTGCCTGGATGAAACCGCATTTCGTTCCGACATCATATCTGTGTCCCTTGAAATCATAGGCATACATCGCTTCATCCTTACACATCCTGCGAAGCGCATCCGTCAGCTGTATCTCACCGCCCGTACCTGCATCCTGAGTCTCCAAATATGAGAAGATCGATGAAGTTATTATATATCTTCCCAGTATTGCTATATCCGACGGAGCTTCATCTATCTTTGGCTTCTCAACAAGATCCTTGACCTTATATACCCTGTCATCAATAAGCTTGCAGTCCGCGATACCGTATTTATTGACTACCTCATGCGCTACCTTCTGAACGCCCAGCACCGAGGTCTTATATTCATTATATACATCTATCATCTGGCTGAGGCAGGGTTTTTTCGATACCACAACGTCATCACCCAAAAGCACCGCAAACGGTTCATTTCCGATAAAATGCCTTGCCGTAAGTATCGCATGTCCCAGGCCACGGGGCTCCTTCTGCCTTATATAATGGATATTTGCCATCTCGGATATATCCTTGACCATATCAAGCATTTCTTGCTTACCGCTCTTCTCAAGTTCAAGCTCAAGTTCTATCGAACGGTCAAAATGATCCTCTATGGACCTTTTGTTCCGGCCGGTGACTATGATTATATCCTGTATCCCGGATGCAACGGCTTCCTCGATGATATACTGTATAGTCGGCTTGTCGACTATCGCGAGCATCTCCTTGGGCTGTGCCTTGGTCGCAGGCAGAAACCTTGTTCCCAGGCCTGCTGCCGGTATTATCGCCTTCCTTACCTTCATCCTTCTCCTCCTGATATTTCCTGATATTCTCAGGTCTTTATTAATGATCCCGTAAATCCTTCAACTTATGGTCAGTTAAGTGTGATCACTTCTGAGCCGTCACGCGACTGTATATCCATATGCAGTGTACAGTCGGCAAAATGCTCATAATTAACATCCAGCGAATATGCTATATCCACCTGGATATTCTCCTCGTTCTCGACTACGCTCACCTTACTTGCGTCAACCCCTACGAGCAGGCTTCCGAATGGTGTTATATAATTTGTTATGTTCCTCTTATTTTCCTCAAAGGACATGTCAATATTGGTAAAACCGGTCTTCGTGATGTGGAACATATCCTCATCAAACCTTGCGATATTCTTAGTCACCTCATCCTGTCCCTCAACGATCTCGTCATACAGAAGATAATGCTTGTTGTTCTTCTTATAATAACTTCCGCCGGTGACTATCTCTATCTTATCGGAGCCGTTATCTTCCCCTGTCTGTATCCCAGAGATCGTGATAAGTACATCTTTCTTCATATTAAAAAATCTCCGTAAATCTTATATCAGTATTTTTCTATATCAACCTTATCAGTGGTAAGTCCCGGATCATCCAGGATCTTTGCCGCAAACAGCCTGAACTTATCGGCCAGATCGCTGACATAGAACTCATGGCCTTTACTCTGTTTTGCGAGATCGTCAGGGTTTAACATGCCTGTGTCACTGAGCATCTCCTTTAGTTCCCTTGCGGTTTCATACGCAGGATTGACAAGCCTGACCTTCTCCCCGACTATCTTCTTAAGAGTGGGGGCAAGCAGCGGATAATGCGTACAGCCCATGATGAGGGTATCTATATCCTTCTCCATCAGTTCCTTAAGATAACGTCTTGCTATTTCATCCGTGACCGGATCGTCGAGCATGCCTTCCTCAACCAGCGGACAGAACAGAGGACATGCCTTGCCAAGTACCAGCACATCTTTATCGATATTTGCTATAAACCTCTGATACATTCCGCTTCCGATCGTTCCCTCGGTTGCTATGACACCGATCCTCTTATTCTTTGTCTGAGCGGCGGCTACCCTTGCTCCCGGCTTCACCACTCCGATTATCGGTATCGATATCTCCTTCTCGACTTCATCTATCGCATAGGCACTCATGGTATTACAGGCAATAACGAGCGCCTTTACCTTCTGTGTCATTAAGAACCTTATGATCTGTCTGGTAAAACCGGTTATCGTTGTCTTACTCTTGCTTCCGTATGGCACCCTCGCCGTATCCCCGAAATATATTATCCTCTCGTTGGGGATCTGCGACATTATCTCCTTTGCTACAGTGAGTCCGCCGACACCTGAATCAAAAACACCTATCGGTGCCCCTGCATCCGGCATTTCTACTCCCTCCTGATCCTGCTTTTCAAACAGTTACATAATAAACTGTATCACATCTTAATTCAAGTATCCTACAGTTCGAGCTGACTGATTATGTTCTTCTCCTGATTATCTATATGTGTTTCTATCGCATTTCTGGCATTTTCGGCATCTCCCGCACCGATATATTCCATTATCTTACGATGCTCCTCTATAAGACGCTGATGGTTCCGGCTGTCCTTTATGTATTCAAGCCTGTACCTGTAGACCCGCTCCGCAAGATTGTTTACCATCTGGACCAGCCTTCCGTTCTTTGATGCCTTGAGTATCACATCATGAAACTTAACATCCGCTTCGGCTATGGTCGTCGCATCCCTTGTCGTGACCGCTTTCTCAAAATCCTCCTCGGTCTTTGAAAGCATCTGTTTCTCCTCCTCCGTGATCCTTTCACATGCAAGGCTCACTGCCAGAGAATCAAGAGACCGGCGGACCTCAAGCACATCCCTGAGATCCAGCTTGCTTATCCTTGCGACCTCGGCACCCTTCCTCGGTATCATGGTAACAAGCCCTTCCAGTTCAAGCATGCGTATTGCCTCACGGATAGGCGTTCTGCTGACTCCCAGCCTGTTGGCAAGGTGTATCTCCATAAGCCTCTCTCCGGGTTTAAGTTCTCCCTTTAGGATCCCCTGCCTTAAGGTGTTGAACACAACATCCCTGAGCGGCAGATATTCATCAATGATCAACTGCAGTTTGGGTTCTTCCATAACATTCTCCTTATGCTTCAACCGGAAAATCAAACGTTATAAGGTTCGGTGACAAATATATCTTTTATGCCGGACAGCTGCCTTAACATCTTAGCTGTCTCTTCCGCCTGTGCTCTGTCATCATACAATCCGAATACTGTGGGACCGCTCCCGCTCATCAGCGCACCGAGAGCCTTATTACCCAACATTATCTGTTTTATCTCCTTAATTATCGGGTATTCCTCCTGTGTGACTCCTTCCAGTGAGTTACCCAACAATTTTGATACTTCTCTTATATCTCCCATATCTATTGCCGATATCATCGCATCAACATCCGGATGCATTTTCTCCTTAAGACTGTCAAACGCCGTGTATACATAGCCCGTCGATACACTTATGTCAGGCTTGGCGATAAGGATAATGCACCCCGGCATGGCACGCATCGGCGTTAATATCTCTCCTATCCCTTCCGACAGGGCTGTCCCTCCCATTATACAGTACGGAACATCTGCTCCTGTTTTAACACCCATATCACACAGTCTTTCCTGTTCAAGGCCCAGTTCAAACAGGCTGTTCATTCCCTTAAACACTGCGGCAGCATCCGTACTTCCGCCTGCCATCCCTGCCGCTACCGGGATATTCTTTTTAAGAACTATCCTTACACCGTCTTTTATCCCGCATTCATCCATAATCAGCTTCGCCGCCTTATATATGAGGTTATCCTCATTAAGCGGGACCGCAGTCGTATCGGATTCTATTGTTATCCTGCCGTTTTTATCCGGTGTGTCATTTCCGCCTTCCGTTTCGTTCCACGGAACCCTGCATATCGTAAGTTCATCATACAGGTTTATGCTCTGCATCACCATACGGACATCGTGATAGCCGTTATCCCTTCTGCCTGTTACGTCAAGTGACAGGTTTATTTTTGCGTATGCTTTGATCTCTATGTTTTCCATATCTTTCCATTTTATATCTGTTCATAACGGATTCAGAATACTCCGTAAATAAAGCACATTGTATACAATAATATTATCATTTATTTTCAAAAAATGCTAATTAAAATCTATAATTATCCGATACATATGATGAAACCTATTTTTATCTTATTTCCAAGGAGGGTAAACATGAGTGTAAACGGAATTCAGGGATACTCACAGATCGACGCGTACAGCGCCTACAATTCTGCGAAGAAGATATCCAAACAGGAGAAAACCGAAGAAACTTCCTCCTCTTCCGCTTCAAATAAGGCAGCGGAAACAGGTGTCATATACGAAAAGAGTGCAGATGCCGCAAAAGAGCTTGACAGGTCGGGTGTTATATATAAACCCAATACGGCTTTGGTTGAACAGCTTAAGGCAGATCAGGATGCCAACAAGCAGCGGCTCATGGACATGGTCCATGATACCTTATCCGGACAGTTCTCCGCTTTCAAAGCGGCAAACGGCGATGACGAAGACAGTATATGGCGATTCCTGGCAAGCGGTAAGTTCACTGTTTCTGCCGCAGCTAAGGAAGAGGCTCAGAAGGCAATTTCAGAAGACGGGTTCTACGGGGTAAAGAATACCTCCGACAGGATACTCGAAATGGCCAAGGCATTGACAGGCGGAGATCCCGGTAAGATCGAGGAAATGCGGGATGCTTTCAAGAAGGGCTTTGATCAGGCTACAAAATCCTGGGGACAGGCACTTCCGGAAATATCTTCCAAGACCTATGATGCCGTAATGGAAGGTTTTGACAACTGGGCAAATGAATCTCAGACTAAGGTTGAAGGTTAACAGGATACTACCATATGACCCAAGAAGTTTGAGTAAGGAAAACACGCAGGCGATCCCTGCGTGTTTTTATCTTATGATCAGTATTATTTTACGCATCCTATAAGTTCCTTGATGTCCCCGACATGGTTTTTTTCCATATAATCCCTTAATCCGTCGATCACCCTGACCGTTGTATACGGATCATGGAAATTCATGGCTCCGACTGCAACCGCGCTCGCTCCCGCCATGATGAACTCCAGGGCATCCTCTGCGTTTGCGATGCCGCCCATTCCTATTATCGGGATCTTAACAGCCTGTGCCGTCTGATATACCATCCTTACGGCAACCGGCTTGATCGCAGGTCCGGACAGCCCGCCTGTCTTATTGGCAAGTGCAAAAGCCCTTCTGTTTATATCTATCTTCATCGCGGTTATCGTATTTATGAGTGACAGCGCATCAGCGCCTGCTGCCTCGGCAGCCCTTGCCATCTCCGTGATATCCGTTACGTTTGGGGAAAGCTTCATTATAACCGGCTGTTTTGCAGTCTTCTTTATCCGGCTCGTGATATCATACAGAGCATCCGCCTTCTGTCCAAATGCGATCGCTCCCTCCTTCACATTCGGACAGGATACGTTAATCTCAAGCATATCCACCGCTTCATCCGACAGTCTCTCAACCACTTCAAGGTAATCCTCGACCGTCTTGCCGCATACATTGACTATCACCCTTGTATCATAATTCTTAAGGAATTCAAGGTCTCTCTCAATGAAGGTATCTATCCCGGGATTCTGCAGTCCTATGGCATTTAACATCCCACCGTAAACCTCACATACCCTCGGTGTCGGATTGCCGGGCCACGGAACATTTGCAACACCCTTGGTCACGACCGCACCAAGCCTGTTAAGATCGACAAATTCACTGTATTCCATACCCGAGCCGAAGGTCCCGGAGCCTTCCATCACGGGATTCTTAAAGGTAACTCCGGCTATGTTTACCGACAGATCATATTTATTATCCACTGTTTCCATCTGTTTTCCTCTATATAATCTTAAACCGAATATCCGTTACTCATCAAAGATCGATATCCGAAGCCTTAAATACCGGTCCGTCCTTACATACTCTTGCGTTTCTGACTTTGCTGTGATCATCCGTATCTTTAGTCCTGCATACACATCCAAGGCAGGCTCCCACTCCGCAGGCCATCCTCTCTTCCATGGATATATAAGCTTCTATGCCTTTTTCTTCGGAAAAAGCTTTAACTCCGCGCAGCATCGGCGCCGGACCGCAAGCATATATAACGGAACCCGAAATATCCTGCTTAGCCATCGCATCCATGACATTACCCTTCGTACCGACCGAACCGTCATCGGTCGCTATAATGAGCCTTCCGTATTTTTCAAGCTCCTTATCAAGGAACATATCCGCATCCCTGTAACCTACAACTATGGTCTTGTCTCCTTTAAGCTGTTTGGCAAGTTCAAGCATCGGCGGTATCCCTATACCTCCTCCGATAAGTACCGGTCTGCTGTTATCCGCTTCCGATACCGGAAATCCGTTACCCAGAGGTCCGAGTATATCTATACTGTCTCCTGCCTTATAAGTCGAGAATTCTCTCGTTCCCGCACCCGCTATCCTGTAAACTATCCTGAGCGCATCCTCTCTTATCTCACATATGCTTATCGGCCTGGGCAGCAGTCTTGCCTCGCTTTTCGTATACACGGATATGAACTGTCCGGGGACAGATCCTTTTGCAATGTCTGTCTCTATCCACATGCTGTAGATATCCTTAACAAGCATTTCCTGTGATATTACCTTTGCCGTTTCCCTGATCTTTCCCATTCCCCAATGTCTCTCTTTTCTGTTATCTTCCGCTTTCACGGTCTTAATTACGATCTTCCCTGCTGTTTTAATACCTATCTTTATATACTATTTCCCCGCCGCAGATCGTATACTTGACCTTACCCTTAAGCCTCCAGTCGATAAAGGGCGAGTTACATGACCTTGATACAAAATCTTCCACGATCCATTCCTCATACGGATCGAATATCACAATATCCGCAGGACTTCCTATATTAACGGATCCCGCATTAAACCCGTACATCTTAGCCGGTCCTGTGCTCATCCTGTCTATCAGCTGCATCATGGTAAGATAGCCCTTGTCTACAAGGTTCGTTATGCCGAGTGCCAATGCCGTCTCCAGTCCTATTATCCCGCTTGGGGCCTCCGTGAGCGGTTTATCCTTTTCTTCCTTACTGTGAGGCGCATGGTCCGTTGCTATCATATCTATAGTCCCATCCTTAAGACCCTCTATGATCGCCATCCTGTCCTCTTCCGTCCTAAGCGGAGGGTTCATCTTCGCCAGACTCCCATAGGTGAGCACTGCATCTTCCGTTAAGGAAAAATGGTGAGGAGTTGCTTCGGCATGTATATCCTTACTCTCCTTCTTAGCCTCTCTTACAAGTCCGACCGCTTCTTTTGTGCTTATATGCTGTATATCAAGCTTCACTCCGGTCTCAACGGCTGTCTTAAGATCCCTCTTTACCATGGATATCTCCGCCTGTCTGTCGGAGCCGCCAATACCCAGTTCCTTTGAAGCAAAACCTTTATTTATCCCGTTATTTTCTATATATCCGGGGTCTTCTTCGTGAAGGCTTACCGGCAGGTCAAGCTCCCTGGCCTTTATAAAGGCTTCCTTTAACAAACCCTCATCCATTATAGGTATCCCGTCATCCGAAAGTCCCACCGCGCCTGCTGCCTTAAGCGCTGCAGCATCCGTAAGTTCCGTTCCCTTAAGTCCCTTCGTGACGTTTCCGACCGAAAAGATCCTTATCTTCTCTTCCTTTGCTTTATCAAGCACCTGTTTAAGAACTTCCTTATTATCGATCACCGGCTTCGTATTTGCCATCATCACGACGGTGGTAAACCCGCCTTTTGCCGCGGACAGCGCTCCCGTATGTATATCTTCCTTATAGGTAAAACCGGGATCCCTGAAATGCACATGAACATCCACCAGACCCGGAGCAGCGATAAGCCCGCGGCCGTTTATCACCTCATCAGCCTGTATCTCACGTATCGTGCTCTTTGCGTGGATATCTATAGCCGTCACTTCTCCTCCGCTTATGAGCATATCCACCATCTCATCCGTTCCTGTCCCGGGATTTATAAGATGGATGTTCCTTATCATAATACTTGCCATTTATCCCATCTCCTATTCGTTAAGGCAGAAGATTTCCCAAAAGTCCCATGATCACCCCTATGAGCGCTCCAAGGGATACTATGGTATTAAGTTCCTTCTTCATCACTGTCAGTATCAGTCTTTCCAGCTCATCTATCGGCATCGAATTTATCTTATCTTCAATAAGTGCCGCTATATCGATGTGTGACATCGATCTGTCGATATTTTCCCGGATCAGCTTGGTATATCCTTCCGTTAGCGCTTCGTTAAGATCGATCTTTTTATCTCCGGTTTTTGACAACAGTTCTTCTATTGAACGTGAATCCGTTTCCTCAAACTTCTTATCCACAAAACCCTTAACGTAATCTACACCCTTTTCGTCAACTATCCCCTGCATTCCCTGGGCTATCGACATTGCGATCGAATCGATCCTCTCCCCCGGTATAAGCTTGCCCAGTGTCTTTGAATGGATGCGCTCCCTGATATATTCAAGCCCGAATTCTTCCATTATGGATGCAAGGTCTATGGAATCCACTATCTCC
>JAFSZZ010000056.1 GCA_017458765.1 Lachnospiraceae bacterium
ATATAAGGAAATGAAGAATGTCCCCATATACTTCATGGTATATGAAGAGGAGAGGGACGTATTCGAACACAGGAAGGATGCGGAGATCGAAGGACTCATAACAAGACCGATAGCTCGCGGCGAGCTGCAGAAGATCCTTGACAAGGAGAAGCTCAAGGAATATCTCGCCAAGGACTGATATATGGTTAGACGTAAGCTTGTAAGCACCCGTGTGCTCAAGACGGGGATGAAGATAGACCAGTCTATAATAGACTCACGCGGTCGCGAGCTGATAGCCCGTGGTGTGGTGCTTGATGATTTTCAAATTGAATATCTTAAGGAACATGGAGTCGCCGGGATATATGTAAGCGAGGGAGAGCCGGAGGAAGTATCGGAGCTCGAACGCAATCTGCCCGTATATACGCGCCAACTCATAGAAAAGAGCAGGGTAGAAGACAGATCGAAGGTTAAGCTTAATCAGGAGGTCTGCAAACGTGTAGGTGAGGGTATTCAGTACCTGTTTCATAATACGGACGATGAAGGCTTCATGGAGACGACTGCAAACATATCCAATGAGCTTGTCAATGCGATCACCGGAAGCAATGCCGTTGCGATCGATATAAATCTCATCAAGGTAAGTGATGAATATACATTTAAGCACAGCGTGGACGTTGCCACGATGGCGATGGTGATCGGTCAGAGCCTTTCCCTTTCTCAGGACGAATTAAGGGAACTCGGGATCGCCGGTCTTCTGCATGATCTCGGTAAATCGCAGATCCCGCTCGAGGTACTTAACAAGCCCGGACGCCTTGATGAAAACGAATTCCAACTCATGAAGCAGCATTCGCTGTTCGGTTTCAAGATCCTTAAGGAAAAAAACCAGTTTTCGGATGCGATAATGAAGGGTGTCCTCCAACACCATGAGAAGATGAACGGTAAGGGATATCCGCTCGGAACGTCAGGCGATATGATCCACAAATATGCAAGGATCATTTCGGTGGCGGATGTTTATGATGCGCTTGTTACCGAACGTCCGTATAAAAAGGCGTTTCATAAGCGGGAAGCAGTGGAGATGATACTGGCTATGACACAGGAACTGGATATTGAGGTCATGTCAAGCTTTTTAAACTGCGTGATACTCTATCCCGTGGACAGCATAGTTACCCTTTCGACGGGAGAACCGGCGAAGGTGGTCAAAAATAACCGCAATAACTGCCTGCGGCCTACGGTGGTGGGGCTTAAGACCGGCAAACTGTACGACCTGTGCGATGATATAAACTGTGCAAGTCTGGTGATATTATAATGATAACAGAGGTGACATCTGTGGAAGATAAGATATTGGTTACGAGATCATCCATGCCGGATATGGATGAATATATGGATGAGATAAGGTCGATATGGGACTTAAGATGGCTTACGAATATGGGTCCCAAACACGAAGAGTTTAAGAAGGAACTTACAAAGTATCTGGGAGTTGACAATGTGGAACTGCTCGTGAACGGCCATCTCGCGCTTGAGATGACTATGCAGGCGATGGGGCTTAAGGGCGATGTGATAACTACGCCGTTTACCTTTGTATCAACCACGCATGCAATAGTACGCTGCGGGCTTAATCCCGTATTCTGTGATATCGATCCATGGGATTATACGATAAATGCGGATAAGCTTGAGTCCGTTCTTACCCGGGATACCTGTGCCGTGATGCCGGTCCATGTTTACGGTAATATCTGCAACATAGAAGCCATAGACGATTTTGCGAAGAAGCATGGTCTTAAGGTGATATATGATGCGGCTCACACTTTCGGGGAGACCTATAAAGGAAAGGGTATTGGGAGCTTCGGAGATGCATCGTGCTTTTCCTTCCATGCGACCAAGGTGTTCCATACGATAGAGGGCGGGTGTGTATGCTACAGGGACGACAGCCTTAAGGATGCTCTCTATGCAGTCAAGGATTTTGGCTTTAACGATCCCGAGGATGCGGGATATATAGGCGGCAATGCCAAGATGAACGAATTCTGCGCAGCCATGGGGCTTTGCAACTTAAGGCATGTCGATGATGATATAGCAAAACGCAGGGTGGTTTATGAACGTTACAACGAACGCCTTGACGGTATAAAGGGGATAGGGCTTAATGATCCGCAGGCTGATGTAAAGTCGAATTATGCATATTATCCGGTTGTTTTCGATCCCGGGATATTCGGAGCGGACAGGGACACCGTACTTGAAAAGCTTAATGAGAACGGGATAATGGCAAGAAGATACTTCTATCCGGCAACAAACGCCATGAGCTGCTATAAAGGGATGTTTGATCCGGATGAGACTCCCGTTGCCAAGATGATGAGTGAGAGGGTACTCACGCTTCCGATCTATCCGGATCTGGACACTGTGACTGTTGACAGGATATGTGACGTGATAATCGGTCTGTCCAAAGAGTAAAATGCAACATAATTATATATAATTATATAAAAGTTTGGTTAAATTGACTGAATTATAGTGCAAAATTCTTGATTTTGTATGGTAAAATGTCTATAATGATATAAGAGTGTCTAACACAAATCTAATCTTTAAGGAGAAGGTTATCATGGCTAAAACAAATGTCAAGAAAAACACCAAAGCTAAAGGGAAAAAGGGTGGATCGGCGCTTAACATGCGGCTTACTCTTATAATGTTTGCCATAATCCCGCTTATCGTGTCATCGCTTACGATAGGCATAGTCCTTATTAAAGAGAGCAGCGCCGAGATGAAGGAGTACACACACAATTCCCTTGTTCAGGTTGTCGAGAATGTAGGTAATTCATTTGATACCATAACGCACAGGAATGAGGAGTTCCTCATGGCATATTCCACGGCACCAATAATCAAGGAAGCGCTTCTTAATCCGGACGATGCGGATATCCAGGCTGAGGTTCAACAGTATACACTTGATTTTTTTGAGAAGCTTAACGGTTGGGAGGGATTATATCTGTGCGACTGGAATTCCAAGGTTCTCACTCACCCCGCACCTCCTGTCATCGGCAAGGTTCTGAGAGAAGGCGACAGTCTAAAGCAGCTGCAGGACTCCATGCTTGCTGCAGGTGGTGTGTATAATACCGGCATCATGGAAAGCCCTGCATCAGGGAATATAGTAATGTCAATGTATTATCCGGTCATGGTTGACGGACAGCCTTTGGGGTATGTTGGATGTGCAACCTATGTAAGCAATGTGGCTGCGGATATATCTGATGTAACCGGTCTTAACCTGTCCAGTGCTTATGTATATTTTGTTGATAATGCAGGAACCATGCTCCATCATCCCAATCCCGAGAAGGTCGGTCAGCCTGTTGAGAATGCTGCGGTCAAGGGACTTGTAGCACAACTTGCAAACGGTGAACATCCCGAACCCAATATCATCGAGTATGAATACAAGGGTAAGATCAAATATGCAGGTTACTATGTAGGTGAGCATGAGCACTATATAGCTGTTTTGACGGCAGATGAGGATGATGTGCTGGCAGGCATGTCCAAGATCAGAAACTATACGATCTTCATATGTTTGGCATGTATAATCATATTTACGATAATAGCTATGCTGATAGAGCGTGTGATCTCGGTACCTCTTATCCAGATCTCGCAGTCGCTTGAAAAACTCAGTACGGGTGATGTTACGGCAGATTGCAAGGCCAAGTCTCATATCAGGGAGACAGTGAGTCTCATACACGCTTTCAGGGAGCTTAAGAGTGCGCTTACAACTTCGATGAGATCAGTTAAGGATTCGGCCTTTGTACTTAACAATGCCATAGTGAGCGTTGACGGTATGACAGGTCATAATGTTGAGTCGGTATCACAGATAAATACGGCGATCAATGAGGTTGCCGAAACTTCACAGAGTGTGGCGGAGAATGCCCAGACCATGGCGCAGAAGGCGGCAGAACTCGGCGACAACATCGAGAATCTCAATGATAATGTACAGAGGCTCCACGAAGCATCGGAGACGATCAAGAATGCAAATAATGAAGCTACCCGGTGTATGAGTTCGGTATACGAAGGAGCTAACGAATCGGTTGAGGCCATGACTGATATAACGGGCAAGATATCTGAAACAAATCAGGCTATAGCCGAGATAGGAACGGCAGTTCAGGCGATAGAATCGATAGCCGCACAGACGAACCTCCTCTCACTCAATGCTTCGATCGAGGCAGCACGTGCGGGAGAAGCGGGCCGCGGATTTGCGGTAGTTGCGGATGAGATAAGGTCGTTAGCCGATTCGTCGGCTGAATCCGCTAAGGAGATCAAGCAGATAATCGAGAATGTTATCACTCTTTCAAACGGTACGGTTGATATGAGTAACCGTGTATTCGAGGTTATCAGCAAGGAGCAGACAGATATCGAGATGGCACAGGATAAGTTCAACATCCTGTCGGATTCTGTCGAGGCATCCATAACCGAGATCGAAACCATAAGGCATATGACCGTTACACTTGACGACATCAAGGTACAGCTTACCAATGCCACCACGGAACTCGGTGCGATTTCGGAGGAACTCGGAGCATCGGCACAGGAGGTTGCGGCTTCCTGTCAGACAGTTACCAATGCTTGCTCCGATACCCAGGATTCAACTGCCAAGATGCGCAATATCAATGAGGATATGAGCGCTGCGATCGACTTCTTCAAGCTTGAGGAATAAAGCCATATTGATAAAAATCTGATCAAACTCAAACCCGGAAATCCATTGATATGGGTTCCCGGGTTTCGTATAGGAGCATTATGAATATTGAACTGCAGATATGCGGACTGGCCGTTCTGATAATATTCTTTATCTTTATTGAGCGCGACAGAAAGCTTAATGTTAAGAACAGACGCTTGTTTGTAGCGGCCTTTATTATATGCATCATATGTCTTGTTTTTGATATTGTCTCGATCGTATGTATACACGAGGCTGTTTACAATGGCTTTTCCCCGGTACTTACGAGGGCTGTATGCAAGGTATACATAATGCTTCTGGTAACGCAGGGGTACTGCGGATTTCTGTACGGATGTCTTGATCTGACCGTACAGTTCAGATACAAGGTAATAAGGGCGCTTGCCTTAGTTCTGTATGTTATCGGAGAGATCCTTATAATCGTCCTGCCGATTGAGTATCACATGGATGGCAGGATCGTATATTCATACGGAGCGGCCAATCTTTGTACCTATGCATTGGCCATATTTTACATTTCCTTCACATTGTATCTCACATTTAAGCATAAAAAGGATATTTCACACAGGAGACTCGTTGCTCTGTTCACATGGCAGGGTCTGTGGCTTGTCGCGGCTCTTATCCAGTTTTTTTCGAAGGAAACGCTTCTCGTCGGCTTTGCCGCTGCTGTCGGAATGGTCGTACTGTATTCCCAATTGGAGAATCCAAACGAACACATAGACCGTGTTACGGGGCTTTTTACCCAGAATGCACTCTCTCTTTTTCTTATGGATAAATATAAATACCGGGAACCTTTTGCTTTTTATACGGCCAAGATCAAGTATCTTGCACCCTTTACGGAACTGGATATCAAGAATGATGCCGTGATAAGATCCGCAAGGGCATTTCTTGAATTGGGAGATGAACCTGTATTCAGGATAAATGATGATATGTTCTGCATAATCTATGAGTCCGGGGACAGAGCCTATGATAAGCTCATGGAAATAAAGGCGAGGGCCGACGGTGTTACCGGAATGCCGGTAGAGGCCAAGTTCATTTATTGTCCGGATGGGACGCTGCTTTCGGGAGTGGATGATGTCTTTAATTTCATACACTGCTACGAGGATTCGGCGGAGGATATAGTTATCTGCGATCAGGTACTTATAGACAGGATGCTTCACAGACGAAAGATATATAATCTTATTGAAAATGCATTGAAGGATGACAGGGTCAGGATATATTACCAGCCGATATATAACGTAAAAAAGGGCAGGTTTACGTCCGCTGAAGCACTTGTCCGCATCGAAAATGAAGACGGGACTATGGTATCTCCCGCCGAGTTCATCCCGATCGCGGAGGAAAACGGACAGATAATAGTGCTCGGCATGAGGATATTCAGGAAGGTGTGCGAACTGCTGGCTACAGGAGAGCTCCAGAGGCTTGGAATTGAGAATGTTGAGGTCAATGTCTCGGCCGCTCAGTTTGATCATGAGAATCCGGCCGGCTTTGTTACCGAATATGTTGATGAATATAATCTGGATCCGGCCAATATCAATCTTGAGATCACAGAAACGGCTGATAATGACTTGAAGCATCTGCTTCTGCTCAATATGGAGAAGCTTATCAGGCTCGGCGTAACCTTTTCGCTTGATGATTTTGGGACGGGACGTTCAAATCTTGATTATTTTGTCAGTATGCCTGCGCGGAATGTCAAGTTTGACTTAGGATTTACCCAGGGTTATTTTACAAACAGTAAGATAAGGGATGTGATGAGGGGAATGGTAAATATCGCACACGATATGGATATGAAGATCGTGTCCGAGGGAGTTGAAACCGGAGAGCAATATGAGGAAATGGTAAAACTGGGAGTTGATTATATCCAGGGATATTATTTTTCAAGACCGGTCCCGGAAGGGGAACTGATAGAATTCCTTAAGGCAGGAACTTAGACAGATATGATAAGCAAAATTGGTTATTTCGTTTACTGTACATATGTGAGGTAGAGACATGAGCAAGCAGAAGCTGGATGAACATCTTTCATTTAAGGGTGCATTGGCCTTTTCGGTAGGCACGAGTGTAGGATGGGGTTCTTTAGTCGTGACATGCAATACATATCTCGCACAGGCAGGTCCCCTGGGAAGCATACTCGGGCTTCTGTGCGGCGCTGCAGTCATGTTCATAATAAGCCGCAGTTACACGCTTCTTATGAGGACATTCCCGGAATCGGGAGGAGCATATTCGTTTTCCCGGGATATCTTCGGATATGATTACGGATTTTTAACAGCATGGTTTTTGTCGATGACATATCTTGCCATTCTCTGGGCAAACGCAACTTCACTTCCCCTTTTTGCCAGGATATTCATGGACGGTTTTTTTGAGAAGGGAAGGCTGTACTCCCTGTTTGGCTATGATGTATATATCGGAGAGGTGCTGCTGTCCATATGTGCACTTGCCGTTATAGGCTTTTTGTGCATGAATTATAAGAAGGCAATGGATATATGCATGATAATCCTTGCGGCTGTATTTATCATAAGTATCTTCATATGTTTTCTTGCGGCTTTATCCGGAAGGGATGTTACCGTAAAGCCGTTGTTTTTAAATGATACATCCGCCGTTTCGCAGATAATGAAAATAGCTGTGATCTCTCCCTGGGCATTTATTGGTTTCGAGAGCATTTCACACGCATCCGAGGAGTTCTCATTTGACAGAAAAAAAACAGGAAAGCTTCTTGCTGTCTCAGTTGTATTAACGACGGTTATATACATAATGATAACTGTTCTTTCGGTTACTGCTTATCCTGAAAGGTATTCAGGCTGGGCAGAGTATATCAATGACATAGGGAATCTTTCGGGAATTGAGGCCCTTCCGCCCTTCTATGCGGCTCATGCCCATTTGGGGAACGCAGGGGTATATATACTGATGTTTGCGCTTCTCGCTCTCGTCATAACGAGTCTCATTGGAAACATTACCGCATTGAGCAGGCTCTTCTATGCCATGGCAAGAGATCATATCCTTCCGGCTAAGATCGGAGAATTGAATAAGAACAACATTCCTTCCAATGCTATACTTATGGTGATCCTTTTTTCGGTGTTGATCCCATTTACGGGACGGACGGCCATAGGATGGATAGTGGATGTTACCACGATAGGTGCGACACTTATCTACGGCGTGGTATCAGCTGCAGCAATGAAGGTTTCCGAGGAAACGGGAGAACTTGCGGCGAGACGGACGGGAGCCGCAGGCGTTATCCTTATGGCGCTCTTCGGGGCTTATCTGCTGCTTCCGAATTTTGTTTCTCGGACAACAATTGCGAAGGAAACCTTCCTTCTGTTCATTGCCTGGAGCGTGCTTGGTTTTATTTTCTTCAGGTTCATATTAAGGAGGGACAGGGAGAGGCGCTTCGGGTCATCTGTTGTCGTATGGGTTGCCCTCCTGAGCCTCGTTCTGTTTGTTTCGTTTTTCTGGATGCGGCAGTCAATGCTGTCGCAGGATGTACAGATGAAGGATAATGTCAGGAACTATCTTGAACAGGAAGGCATTAATGATGTGGAAGCTGAGGAGATAGAATATATAGAATCACAGCTTGATCTTCAGGGCAGGGAAACAACAAGGATCATGCTCATAGCATTGGGGATGTTCGGTTTCTCTCTTGTGATCATGCTGACAAATCATAAGTTCATGAGCAGGCGTTCGTGGGAGAGTGAGCAGAGAGCCAACACCGATGCCATGACGGGGCTTAAAAATAAGCAGGCATTTATTTCGCGGCAGAAGGAGATAGATGATCAGATAAGGGATGGTCAGGTGAGAGATTTTGCGATAGCAGTCTGTGACCTTAATAATCTTAAACGGGTAAATGATACTCTGGGACATAAGGCCGGAGATGAATATATAATAAGTGCCGGCGAAATGATCGGTGAGATATTTAAGCACAGTCCGGTGTACAGGATAGGCGGTGATGAGTTTGCTGCTGTCTTAAGCGGAAGGGATTACAATATGCGCGATGAGCTGATGAGGCTTCTGCATGACCGTTCCGTACGGAATATAGAGGACAACAAGGTTGTGATAGCGAGCGGGATCTCGGATTTCATTGCCGGTGAGGATGAGGATTTTCACACTGTATTTGTCAGGGCCGATGAGCTGATGTATGAAGAGAAGAAGCTGCTTAAGAGCCTTGATAAAACCATGGACAACGGCGAGGCGGCACTTGAGGAAGAAGAATCTCTTGAAATGATGAACAGATTGATGGAAGAAAGATCCATCATTGATGTGCGAAGGAGCATCCTTATAGTAGACGATGAGATGATCCACCGTGAGATCCTTGGAAATATAATGAGGAGTGATTATACAATACTGTATGCTACGGACGGTATTGAAGCACTGGAACAGATAAATGCTCACAGAGACGACCTTGATCTTGTCATGATGGATCTTAATATGCCGAGAATGAACGGTGTTGAGCTTATAGGAAGAATGAAGGAAGATCCGGAGCTTAAGGATATTCCATTCATTGTGCTTACAGCCGATCAGGAGTCGGAGGTGGAGTGCCTGCAATTGGGAGCTGTTGACTTTATACCCAAACCGTACCCGGCTCCGGAGATCATAAGGGCCAGGGCAGATAAATGCATAGAGCTCTCGGAGAGCAGGAGTATCATCCGGTCAACCGAGAGAGACAGTCTGACCAGGCTGTTTAATGTGGATTATTTTATCCGTTATGTGCAGTTGTTTGATCATCATTATAAGGATACGGCCATGGATGCTGTTGTTGTTGATATCAACCGGTTCCATATGATAAATGAGAGATACGGGAAGAAATATGGCGATGAAATACTCAGGAATATCGGTGAGAATATAAGGGAGCAGGTAAGGGAGATCAAAGGCATAGGATGCCGTCAGGGTGCAGATACCTTTTTGCTGTATGTACCGCATCTTAATGATTACAGCGGATTGATCGAGAGGATCACAGAAGGGCTTAAGCATATCGGAGAGGCCGACGGCAGCGATATCGTGGCCGGAACTGCAGAAGAGACCTCAGATAAGGGTGTGAACATACGGGTAAGGCTCGGAGTATATTATGATGTTGATAAGACCATTGATATAGAACGCCGTTTTGACAGGGCTAAGATGGCAGCCGATACCATAAGGGGCAGTTATACCGAATTCATCGGAGAATATGATTCCGTGATGCATGAGGATATCCTCTTTAAGGAGAGACTTCTTGAGGAATTCAGACAGTCGCTTAGTGATGGTCAGTTCAGGACCTGTTTCCAGCCTAAGTTCGATATAAGGCCGGATGTTCCGAAGCTTTCAAGTGCTGAGGCTCTTGTGCGCTGGAATCATCCGGTCCATGGCATAATAAGTCCGGGTCTGTTCATACCTCTGCTCGAGGAGCATGGGCTTATCTTCGATCTGGATCTCTATGTCTGGGATGAGACCGCTGCATACATAAGGCATTGTAAGGATACCTTCGGATTCTCTGTGCCGGTGTCCGTAAATGTGTCCCGTATCGATATGTTAAGGCCGGATCTTAAGGATATATTCGATGCACTTTTAGCCAGGCACGGACTCACTCCTTCGGATATCATGCTTGAGATAACCGAATCGGCATATACGGGGGATTCTGATCAGGTATTAAATATGGTCAGCTGCTTCAGGGATGCGGGCTTTAAGATTGAGATGGACGATTTCGGTACGGGCTATTCCTCCCTTGGAATGCTCTCCAAGCTTCCGATCGATGCGCTTAAGATGGATATGTCCTTTGTTCATACGGCGTTCAGTGAGAAAAGGGATATGAGGATGATCGAACTTATCATAGATATAGCGGAGCATCTTAAGGTTCCTGTCATAGCTGAGGGTGTTGAAACAAAGGAGCAATATCTTACTCTTAAGGAAATGGGCTGCGATTTAGTACAGGGCTACTACTTCTCAAAGCCTGTCGCAAGGGAAGAGTTTGATACTATCATAACAGAGAGAAGCGGGAAAAAGCAGGAGGATAAGACCGAGCTGTGACAAAATGTTTTGAAGAGACAGGCACAGTTGTGTAAAGTGATGGACAAATGTCTTAGACGTTTGATTACAAGGAGGATCACATGGGCGACAGAACAGTTTTATTCAGCGATGAGATATACGATCACTACGAGACTTCAATGATACCGTTGGGTATCTGCTACGTTGAGAACGGCAGATTCCGTGTACATATTGTGTCTGACGGAATATGTAAGATGTACCGGTTTACGAGAGAGGAGATGTTAAGGAGGCTTAACGGTCCGGATCCGTTTGTGAATATAGTTGAGAAGGATGAGATGGTCGATGCAGTCAGGGCGTTTTCCGAAGACGATGAGCCCTACGATGTTGTCTTTCATGAATATGTAGGCGAGGACAGAAGACTGATAACGGTCCATTGCACCGGTTTCCACGTATATACCGATGACGGAAGGAGATACAGCATATTACTCTATGACGAGGTATCTGACAAGATAAGACGGAATCTGTTTAAGGATGAAGAGAAGGAGATTGAGGAGCGAGACAGGCTGAGGAGCGAGATAGATGATGCAATAGCAAGAAGCTACACTTCAGTTATATATGTCGATACTGTTGATCTGACGGTTCATGAGGTACGGCTTAACAAATTCGGAAGGCAGATAGAAAAGGATCTAGGTGATAAGCTGTACCTTAAGGACGCTATGGATACTTATGCGAAGAAGCTTGTACATCCTGATGATGCCGAGGGAGTGATCTGTTTCGGGGATTACGACTATGTTATGTCAAGGCTTAGGAATAACAATCCCCTCTTCCATACATACAGGACGATCCGCAACGGGAAAATAGTATATTACAGGCTCAAGATCATCCCCTTTGACGGGGGGAAGAAACTGATATACGGTTTTGAATTTTTTGATGATCAGGTACGGGACAGGCTTGCCCGTGAGGCGGAACGCGAAATGCAGATGACGCTTTTGGCAGGTCTTTCCTGCGAATATGAGACCATATGGCTTGTTGATGCCGATATCCATCACGGGAAACTGATACGCAACAATATGGGTAATACCAGATCTTCTGTCATGATGAATGAGATGACAGAAGGTAACTATGATGTTCTGCTTGAAAACTACATAGAGCAGTATGTAGTTCCAAGAGACAGGGCCAGGATGTATGCGGAAACCTCCATAAAGTCTCTTCTGCGCAATACCAGGGATGATGTGCTGTATCATATCAATTACTCGCGGATCAATGAGGAGGGGGAGCAAAATTACATGCAGCTGGTCTATTCAAGGGTAACGGATGATATGGGAGTCGTGCGTTTTGTCTGCGGCTTCAGGAACATAGATGAGGTCATTGCCGAGGAAAAAAAGAAGATCGCGCTGTACAGTATGGCACACATTGACGGAATGACCAATCTTGGAAACAGGCGATCATTCGATGAATACATGGACAGCTGCAAGGGAAAGGAGCCGGATGAGAGTCTCGTATTCTTTTCCTTTGATCTTAATGAACTTAAGTATGTCAATGACACTTTCGGGCATGAGGCAGGCGATGAGTTGATCATCGGAGCAGCGGACTGCATCAGGAGGGAATTGGGTCCGTTTGGGCACATCTACAGAACGGGAGGGGATGAATTTACCGCCATTGTTTCATGTGACACAGATACTTTGGATGAGATGATCTCAAGACTCTGTGAACGCTTTGATAACTGGAAGGGCGTCTGCAATAAATCTCTTTCGATAGCCATGGGAAGTGTGGGCATTTGGGAAAATACGGAAATGACACTGGAAGACATGCGGCGTGTTGCAGAAAAGCGGATGTATGAGGATAAGAAGGCGTACTACATAAGAGAGGGAAAGGATAGAAGGAACAATAGCTGGTAGTATAGTAAGGAGAGGCGATATGCTTAATATTCATTTTGGCAGGGTGGAAAATGCGTTTTACGGGCGTCATGGTTCAAGACCATTTAGGATCAGGATAGATAATACGGGTGAAATAGTGGAAAATATCAGGGATTACACATTTGCGGCACTGGATATTTTGAATGCGGAGGATTACGATGAAGGGTAGGCATCATATCGTAGTTGAGACGCGCAGGCTCAAGTATGAGTTTGATATAAAGAGAAA
>JAFSZZ010000057.1 GCA_017458765.1 Lachnospiraceae bacterium
CGCCTCCTTATGGGACATGACAAAATCCTTCACTTCCTTATCGTTCCCGCTCTTGTGTTTTAACTCCTCATGATAATACGGGTTCGGAAGGAACCTTACATCAAAACACAGATCCGCATCTATCGGTATCCCGTATTTGAACCCGAACGAAACTATCGTAACGAACAGGTTCTTGTAGGACTTATTGTTTATAAATATCCTGTCAAGTTCGGCCTTTAACTCGCGAGTCAGCATCTGGCTCGTGTCAAATATATAATCGGCCTGCTGTTTTATTTCCTTGAGCGCTTCCCTCTCCCTGGAAATGCCGGCATCCACTCTGTCGCCTGCCGCAAGTGGATGTATGCGCCTTGTTTCCTTATATCGTTTAATGAGTATCTCGTCGCTCGATTCAAGGAACAGCACCTCGTAATTAATGCCGCTGTCCTTAAGCTGCTTCAGGACTTCTCCGAGTTCTTCAAACGAATGTCCCGTCCTTACATCAACACCAAGCGCGACCTTCTCCACTTCACTTCCCGGAGCCGTAACAAGTTCCGCAAATTTACCTATAAGCGGGACCGGAAGATTGTCTGCGCAATAATATCCGCTGTCTTCAAGAAAATCAAGCGCCGTGCTCTTGCCCGCTCCGGACATGCCGGTGACTATCACAAACCGCATTTCTTACTTCCACCCCAGGAAACATATCTCCGGCTCCAGCTTAACATGAAACCTCTCAAATACCACCTTCTGAGTCTCGATCATAAGCTTTAAGATATCCGTAGCCGTAGCTTCTCCCGTATTTATGATAAAGCCTGCGTGCTTTTCCGATATCATCGCTCCGCCTATGGAATAGCCCTTGAGTCCGGCATCTTCGATAAGCTTGCCCGCGTAATGTCCCTCAGGTCTTTTAAACGTGGATCCCGCGCTCGGATAGTCAAGCGGCTGTTTGGCTGCCCTTTCCCTCTTTATCGTATCCATCCTGTTCTGAATGACATCGGGATCACCCTTCTGAAGTTCCATCTCGACTTCAAGTACGACCAGCGGCTCGTCTTTAACAAGACTGTGCCTGTATGAGAACTTCATTTCCGATGATGCATATTCGCATTTCATCATATACTTAAGATCCAGTACCCTTACGATCCTTACGACCTTTACCATCTCAGCCCCGTAGGCTCCGGCGTTCATAGTAATCGCTCCTCCGACCGTTCCGGGTATGCCGCAGGCAAATTCAAAGCCGGACAGACTGTTCTTGTTTGCCTCGCCCGCCACCTTGATTATCGGTGCTCCCGCCTTCGCGGTTATATTGGTACCGAAAACCGAAACATCCGAATAATTCTTATACAGCTGGATAACGCATCCGCGGTAACCTGCATCGGAGACCAGGAGGTTGGTACCGTTACCCATTATGAAGTATTTTTCCTTCTCATACCTCAGCGCCTTGATACACTCGATAAGCTGTGCATCCGTCCTCGGAAGTATGAATGCGTCTGCCGGTCCGCCCACCTTAAATGAGGTATGCGCCTTCATCGGTTCGTCCGTCTTGACATCGCCTTCATACAGGATATCCTTAAGCGCTGATATAGTACTCTGTTTCATGAAAACTACCACCTTTATTACATATTTAGAGCCAGTTTTGCCGCACCGTATATTCCCGCATCATTCCCAAGCTTTGCCAGAACAAACTTGGCATCACGGCATGCATGGAATACATATTTCTTAAAGTATTTCTGTCCGTAATCTATTATGACCTGTCCGGCCTTGCTTACACCTCCGCCTATTACGAAGACCTCCGGGTTTGTTACATCGGCTACGTTCGCAAGTCCTTTGCCCAGATACTCACCGAACTCCTCGGCTATCTCCATGGCCAGTTTATCGCCGGCCTTTACCGCATCAAACACGGTCTTTGCGTTTATCTCACACTTACGCAGCACACTGTCTTCATTACTTGATCCGAGTTTCCTGTTTGCAAGTCTTGCGATACCCGTTGCGGATGCATACTGTTCAAAACAGCCTTTATTTCCGCAGCCGCAGACCTCTGTTTCATCATCATTGATATGGATGTGCCCTATCTCACCGCCTGCTCCCTTATAACCGGTAACTATCCTGCCATCGATTATGACGCCTCCGCCTATTCCGGTTCCGAGAGTCACGACCACAAGATCGCTGTAGCCTTCGCCGCCGCCCTTCCACATTTCTCCGAGAGCAGCAACATTGGCATCATTACCCGCCATAACGGTCACACCTGTGAGCTTCTCCAGTTCCTCCTTGATATTCAGCACTCCCCAGCCTAAATTGACTGCTTTATAGATCACACCGCTTTTGTCAACGGGGCCCGGAGCACCCACTCCTATACCGATCACATCTTCCTTTGCAATATTTTCACTCTCCATCTTAGCCTTGATGGAATCGGCTATATCCGGCAGGATAAAACCGCCGTTATTTTCCTTCCTTGTATCGATTTCCCACTTATCAAGCAGTTCGCCTTCTACCGTGAACATTCCAAGTTTGACTGTAGTACCTCCTATGTCTGCCGCGAATATCCTTTTTCCCATTAGTGTCTCCTTTACTCTTCGTTATCGTCATCCTTTTTGTTAAGGGAAGCCTGAAGCCTTGTATATAATTCCTGTGCAGCATTATATCCCATCTTCTTCTGACGGTAGTTGACCGCTGCAGACTCACAAATGATCGCAAGATTACGTCCGGGACGTATCGGTATGTTATGACACACAACCTTGTTCCCAAGATATTCGATATAGTTCTCCTCAAGACCTATGCGGTCGTAATCCTTATCTTTATCCCATTCTTCAAGCCTTATTACGAGATCTATCGATTGGGTATCCTTAACACAGGAAACACCGAAGAGCATCTTGACATCCACTATACCGATACCACGGAGTTCGATCAGATGCTTGGTTATATCCGGAGCCGAACCGATAAGGGTTTCCTCGGAGACCTTCCTTATCTCGACAACATCATCCGTAACCAGACGATGTCCTCTCTTTATAAGTTCAAGTGCAGCTTCAGACTTACCTATACCGCTCTCGCCTGTTATAAGTACACCTTCACCGTAAACATCTACCAAAACACCGTGCACGGAAATGCAGGGTGCCAGTTTAACATTGAGCCATCTGATGATCTCAGCCATGAAATCAGATGTTGCACGCTTGGTTACAAGAATGGGGACTCCCTTCTCCCTCGCAACTTCAAGAAAAAACGGGTCCGGCTTGATCTCCCTGCAGAACACAAAACAGGGTGTGCTGTGCGAAAGCACATGCTCATACCTCTCCTTCTTCTCCTCGGGGCTTAAGCCTTCCATATATGTCGCTTCAACAAAACCGATGACCTGGACACGGGTCGCATCATAATGCTCAAGATATCCCGCCAGCTGAAGAGCCGGTCGATTGATATCCGGTATCGTTATCTTCCTGTTCTTAACATCTATATCAGGTGTGAGATTCTCAAGGCTCATCTTCTCAATAAGCCTGCTGACTGCTACGGTTGACATTTGCTATCCGCCTTTCCTGTGTAACTGTATAAAACTATTTTACCAGAAACAGTATATCACATGTATTTCTCTTTATCCATACACAAAAAAGAGACCCTGCATTGATATGCAGGATCTCTTTCACAATTGCCGATTATGCGTTTACAACACCTGTCTCCTCTTTAAGGGTATCGTAAAGTGCCGCATGTGTTGAATAGATATACGGACTTACATAGAATATACCGAGGATACCGAAGGTGATGATCGTTAAGAGGATCCAGCCTATGAAGGAAAGATCCAGACCGAATGCACTCCACTTCTGACCGTGCATCATTTCCTTACTCAGCTCAAATGCTTCATCCTTCGAAAGCTCCGGATTCTCAGCAAGCAGGTAAGGTATCATCATGTACTCATATCCCTTTATTATTACCAGAACTATTCCCGCGATCGGGATGATAGCCCAAAGGAACAGGAACAGATCCTTAAAGAAGAGTACCTTCACGATATTCTTGTAATCGGGACCGAAAGCTGCTCCCAGAGGTGAAAGGCTTGAGTTTTCCTCCAGATTTTTAAGGAAGAACTTGTCACAGCCCAGCTTCACGGGATTGATAAGGAAAATATCCACTGCGGTCGCTATAACAAATATTATCACGAATATAACCGCAAAGATGGCAAAAACAGCGATCCCTGCTGCCAGTCCGGCGCCGCTTCCAAAATCAAATCCATGATCATGGTCGTCATCGTAATCATAATCATAGTCGTAGTCATAATCATAGTCGCCTTCAAAATAGTCATCAACATCCCTGTCAAAATCTCTCTCAAATCGGTCGTTCTTATCCCCGTCTTTGTTAAATGCATTTGAGAAACCCGAGCCGCCAAACCTGTATCCGCCGCCGCCTATGCCTCCGCTTATAAGCGCTACGATAACAGCGACAAGAACACACATCCAGTAATTGGCCTTAAACCGGGTTAATCCCTTCTTCTTGACTTCACTTATCTTCCACATACTAATGCCCTCCGATCAAGATTTGCACCAATAATCTGAAATCAGATACCGCGGTGCATAGTTATATATAGAATTATACTAAGATGACCGCTATTTTGCAACGATATACTTCAGGACTTATGAAAAAAAGCATAAACACTCTCAGCGGACTTACGGTCCATTGAAGGAACCGACATGAGTCTTTCAACATCCGCCTTCTGTATCTCCTCTATGGAAGCAAAGTTCTTCATAAGCGCACGTCTGCGCTTTTCTCCGATGCCTTCGATATCGTCAAGTATGGAATGCACCTGACCTTTACTGCGCAGCGACCTGTGAAATTCTATCGCAAACCGGTGTGCCTCATCCTGCACCCTTGTTATCAGCTTAAATGCCTCACTGTTACGTGATATCGGTATCTCGACATTATTATGATACAGTCCCCTCGTTCGGTGATTGTCATCCTTTACCATGCCGCATACCGGTATAGACAATCCCAGATTATCAAGTACTTCCTCTGCGATATTGACCTGACCCCTTCCGCCGTCCATGAGTATGAGATCCGGGAGTTTCGAGAATCTGTGATAATCCCGGTCATTCTCTTTCCCCGTCTGTCCGGTTTCATCCACCGCCAATGCTTCATTTTCCTTTGCGAGTTCATTTAGGCCATGCACAAACCTTCTTGTAAGCACCTCATTCATGCTCGCATAGTCGTCAGGCCCTTCTACTGACTTTATCTTAAACTTACGGTAGTCATTTTTCTTGGGCCGCCCGTCTTCATAAACCACCATTGAACCCACGGAATCATAACCGCTTATATTCGAAATATCATAAGCCTCCATACGCCTTATCCCGTCCATGTGCAGAAGTTCCATAAGTTCCTTCATGGCGCCTTCGGTCTTAGCCTTGTTCCTCTTTATCTTCTCGATATCCTGGCGCAAAACTATCTCGGCATTCTTCTCGGCCAGTTCCACAAGTTTTTCCTTTTTACCCTTTTGAGGAACCGTTATCTTAACCCTGCTGCCCCTCTTCTCACTGAGCCAGTCGGCGCACAGTTCCATATCTTCTGTTTCAACGGGAATGATCAGTTCCTTCGGGATGTACGGAGTACCGGCATAAAACTGCATAACGAAGTTTCTTATTATCTCCTCGACCTCCGTCTGCTCCGTATGCTTCATGTAATAATGCTCGCGCCCGATTATCTTGCCGTCGCGGATGAAAAATACCTGAATTATGACGGAATCGCCCTCTCTTGCCATTGCGATTATATCCTTATCCTCACCACCGGTATCGGTTATCTTCTGCTTCTGAGCAACATCCTTAACACTCTCGATAAGATCCCTGGTTGCCGCTGCTTCCTCGAACTCAAGAGCCTCTGCCTGCCCGTTCATTTTCCGCGTAAGTTCATTGATGAGCGGTCTGTAATTCCCGTTAAGGAAATCAAGGGCTCCCTGTATGGACTTGCGGTATTCTTCTTTACTCACCGTTCCGAGACACGGTGCCAGACACTGATGGATATGATAATACAGACATGCCCTTCCCGTTTTATCCCGGCTTATATCAACATCCTGAAGATAATTCTCATCTCCGTTATACGCCATTTTTGCTTCATAATCCCCTGTCGGGACATTATCTCTGCTTTCAGTCTCCGGAAGATATATTTCCTTCTCAATATATTTGTGACTGCAGGTTCTGATTTTATAGATCTTACTTAAAAGATCTATCGTATCCCTGACAGAACCCGCGGAAGTATACGGACCGTAATATTTTGCATTATCCTTGCGTATCTTTCGTGTTAAGAAAATACGGGGGTAATCTTCCCCTGTCGTGACTTTTATATATGGATATGTCTTATCATCCTTAAGAAGTGTATTGTATTTAGGCTGGTTCTCCTTTATGAGATTGTTCTCAAGTACCAGGGCTTCAAGCTCAGAATCCGTGACCACATACTCAAACCACGCTATCTTGTCAACCATTGTCCGGATCTTCAGAGTCTTATTTGTGCTCTCACGAAAATAAGAACGTACACGATTTCTAAGGATGACAGCCTTACCGACATAGATAATGTTGTCATCCTCGTCATGCATTATATATACTCCCGGTTTGGCGGGAAGTTTCTTTAATTCCTCTTCTATATCAAACAGGGCCGTACTCATCACTCATCTTTTTCCAAAAATAACCAAACACGCATAACCCGGCAAACCCGATGATATTTGAGATCATGTCATCGAAAAAGGATATGACCAGCATCACAAGACAGACCCCAGCAAGAGCAAGTATCAGCAGTCCGCCCTTATACGCATACTGTTCCCTGTCCCTGTAATCATGTGTATTCTTAAACCCTCTCACAAATCCGGGTTTCCTGGTTATAACCATATATAAACCAAATCCCAGACATAACACAAAAGCTATAGCCGCTATCCATGTCATATCCGAATAACCAAAAATTTCCATAATATCCTCTTGATCTTTCAAAACTCTGTGTCTATCAGTTTTCAACAGCCTTGAGCTTGTCGGCAGCTTCGATCATATCCCGGACAAGATCCTGAACCTCCATCACGGTACGCTCGTTATTCTCGGTAGCGGTACATGTAGTGGTCGAATGCGCCGAAACCTCCTCGGTTATGGCAGATATCGTCTGTATGCTCTCTACGATCTCCTCATTTGCGCTCGCGAGTCTGCCCACGATATTTGACAGCTCGCCCGAATCAGACCTGATCCTTTCCGCACTCTCCACGATCTTATCAAAACTCTGAGATGTTACCTCTGCCGATTCATTCTGTATCCGGTTGCTTTCCACCAGGGAACTGATTGCCGATACGACCTTGTTTATCTCGCCGGATATGCCTTCTATGAGTTCACTTATATTTCCGGTGGCATTCTGCGTCTGTCCCGCAAGGTTTGATATCTCGCTTGCCACTACCGCAAAGCCTCTGCCGGCTTCTCCTGCCCTTGCAGCTTCAATGCTCGCATTAAGAGCAAGCAGCGCGGTCTGGTCCGCAATGTTGTTTATGATCTGGATTATCGTCTCCATCTGCTGTGTCGAAGACCTTAGGCCTTCAACCTCTTCCACAACACCGTTGCCTGCCTGTTCGGATATGGAGGCCTGGTCTATCAGCTTCCTTATGTTGTTCTGTCCTTCCTTTATCGCCTCAACGGCATCGTTAACATTTGAGCCGATATTCCCGGATGCATTCGTTACATTATCTATCTGGCGCTGGATCTCTTCTGTCTTTAACATCTGGTTCTGGATCGACTCCGCCGAATCAGCGGTACCGGACTGTACCTCCTGCATGGCATTCATAGTATTCCGGCTCGACTCGGCGAGTTCTTCCATCTTATCGGAAACAAGGCTGACATCTTCAACCAGCCTGCCCGAATTCTCCATTATGGATTCAAGCATCCTTGCGGTTTTTTCGCCCGTAGCGTTTATTACCTTCACCTTTGCCGCGTTCATCTTGGCTATAACATTATTAACGACTACGGAAAATATCGAAACGAGGATCATTATCAGAACCTCTATCTCCAGATCAGCCATTGCTCCCTCTTCCCAGTTCCTTATGGTAGCAAACTTGACTGCATGGATGATGGCTATGACCGATACCCCAATGCCCGTCGTTACAGAAAGTTTCATATCATTGTACATTGATGTCAGGAGCACTGTAGGGATCGCATATACAAAGACCAGAATAGTGTTCGTTGTTATCATGCACACGATCACATAAAAGATCCCATAGCCTATAGCAATGATATGCCTTATGAACCGTGATTCCGGATTAAGCTTATATATGATCCAGCAAGCGATCATGGGACCCAGGTCAAATATCTCGACCGGCAGGAATTTGTCCATACCTGCCTCACCCTTTACAAGCTGGATGATATACGCCACCGATATTATCGACGTTAATACTGTGAACAGTACAAGTGCTGTCTTGTTTACTACAGCTTCGTTTGATCTTGAGTTTTCCATACATATCTCCTTTCGAGTCCGATGTCAGAAGTATAGACTGTTTTATATCTTATGTAAACTGTACTATTTCAGTTCGATGATATTAAGATCATCTCCGGATGCGCACTTCCATTTCTCCATACTGCTGCCGTCATCATCCGGAACGTTGGGATCGTGTTGTTTTACAAAACCTGCAAGATAATTTGCCATCTTCCTGGCAAGATCATAATGATGTCCTCTGTACGGACGGTGGCACATGCTTATCGTCTCAAACCAGAACCACAGATCGCACGAATGGAACACACCCGGGTTGTCATCTCCGGGAATATCCGGCGCGAATTCATACAGGAAATACTTCTGCCTGCTGCCGGTCTTGAGCACCTGTCCGATCGCTTCATGTACCGATCTCTTTACGATATTTTCACCACCGACATTGAATTCATCTGCCGTGTAGCCTGTTATTACCGGGATATCCGCTTTTTTATCCTGCTCGAACAGTTCAAGTGCATTACCCTTGTATCTGACACCGTCGATTATGGGTGCAACCCTCGGATGGTCTTTTACCCACTCGGCATATTTATCCCTTATATAGAATGCATCCAGTTTTCTTGCGTCTTCCAGGGAGCCGGCTCCCAGAAAATCGAAGAAAGCACTTCCTCCTTTTTCCGCCTTCTCAAGCGTTATCGGTTTTAAGATGTCATCACCTTCGCCCGGGAAACGTATCATCCCGCTTAAAATGACCGCCCCCTTTAACATACCGTAATTATCCGGATCTGTTATATGGTCAAGCACGCTCCCTCCGCCTGCGGACTGGCCTCCGATCGTGATATTTTCGGGATTTCCTCCGAACGCCGCTATATTTTCATATACCCATTTAAGTCCCGCCCTCTGATCGAGCAGACCGAAATTGGCAGGTGCATCCGGCGATTCCTTTGTTATCTCGGGATGTGCCAGGAATCCGAGCGCCGCCAGCCTGTAACCGACGCTTACTACAACAATTCCACGCCTTGCCAGACGCTCACCGTTGAATTCCATTTCAGCAGTATATCCCCACTGGAATCCTCCTCCGAATATCCAGAAAAATACCGGAAGCTTCTCATCCGTGCTGTTGGCAGATGTCCATATGTTAAGATAGAGGCAGTCCTCACTCATCGGGATATCCTTATCCACATGCCATTCCCGGCAGTACAGATCATCGCCCACACCGGGCTTGTCCTGTACCGAAATGGGGCCGAAGTTATAAGCTTCCTTCACACCCTCCCAGTCCTCACACGGCTGCGGAGCACGCCATCTGTTCTTCCCTGTGGGAGGTGCTGCAAAAGGCACTCCCTTATATACCGTAACCCTCGGATCGTTTCCAGGCAGTCCGCGCAGACGTCCGTTTTTTACCTTTGTCTCCCTTAACACACCTTCTCCTTCCGTTAAAGAAAACTATGAATATTTAAAAACATTATACCTTAATGATTTATAAATATAAACACATATGATATAATGAATATACAATTCATAAATAAGAGGTGGTCTGAATGAATAATTTATTATCCCAGAACGAAATAGATTCCCTGGTGGACGCACTGAAAGCTCTTAAGGATTACGCCGACGATAATACAGTGACCGATGATATGCTGAACAATCAGGTGGTCCTGACACAGTCGGAGATCGATAAGCTGATTTATTCGCTCAGTTCCGTCAAGGATTCTCCATTATATAAGCCCGAATTAAACGTTGCCCTGTCTCAGGACGAAATAGATTCACTGATCGATGCCCTTAATTCCTTTAAGGAATACGGCCAGCTCGATGAGCTAAACAAGGAGATCTTAAAGAACCAGTCTGTTATGTCCCAGGATGAGATAGACAGCCTCATCAACAAGCTTATTTCCATTAAGGAAGAATAACGGGGATCACTGTTCCTTCTTCCTTATACCCACTACAACAAACCTTCCGTTCTTAACATGGTAGCTGCAGGTAGACAGCGTTATGAATTCATCGCCCCAGTCTGCCTCTATGCCCATGTCGTACAATGCCCTGTCCTTCACATTTCTTACATAATAATCAAAATCCGACCTGTCGGTAAGATCTGTAAAATAATAGTATCTGAACCTTCCCCGGTCATCATCCTTCTCAGGACGGTAGATGTCTTCCCCGCCAAAATCATACCAAAGGTTGATATCATGAAGCGTAAGCTCCTGCGGCTCCACCACTTCGCCTTCCTCTGCCTTCTTTTCGATGCCCTCTTCCGCTATCTCCTTATCGGCCTGCTCCCTGTCCTCCTCTGTCTCTATCTCTTCCTCTGGTATCTGTGAATAGAAGGCCGCAAAAAGTTCATAATCCTTCTCTTCATAAAGGGTATCGAAATGTATGGTATGATGCTTCCTTCCATACGACTCATCCGCAAATTTCGCAAGGGAACCGAAGGCCGTACCGTCCTTCATGTTATGGCCGTAGATCAGGGTATTGTTATAACCCGGCTGCCAGTCGACCGCAATGAACAGGGTCCCCTTCGACTGATCGCTCCCGTCTATCGCCCTGTGCAGGAAAAAATTCTGGCTGCCCGGAGTATACACGACGGGATCGTCTATCTTCGAATCATCCACTTTAAGCCAGCCGGCGACATACGGATTTATCTTAAGCAGTTCCGTATATTTCGGCAGAGGCTCCGGAGATTCTTCGGTATTATCTTCCGCCGCAGGGTCTTCCGTTTCCGCTCCTTCAGCCGAAGATCCGTCTTTATCCGATCCGTCCGCTACGGAACCGCCCATATCCGCTTCTTCGATCGGGGTTTCTTCCGATGTATTCTCAGGTTCCGTGAGCGCAGCATCACCGGCGGCAACCGACTCTACCGCTTCTTTACCATCCTGCTGCGTCTGTCCGGATCCTTCCCCGGATGTAAGGTCCGGGATCTCGCATCCCGTCACCGTAAGGATCATAACGGCAGCGCACAGACTTATGATGAGCCTTAAACAATATCCGCTCTTTTTTCTTACTGTCTTCTTAAACAGGTCCATATCTTTCACGGTCCTCTTCATGCCCTGACTTCGTTTGAGCATTTTCCCGTATCAGTGTATTCAGCGATATTTTCAAGCGTCGTATGTGCGATGTTATTAAGGGCTTCGCGGGTTAGGAATGCCTGGTGGGATGTAACTATAACATTCGGCATCGAGATAAGCCTTGCCAAAGTGTCATCCTCGAAGATGTGTCCCGACCTGTCCTCGAAGAAGACATCTGCCTCTTCCTCATATACATCAAGACAGGCAGCTCCTATATGGCGCTTCCTTATGCCCTCAAGCAGTGCTTCCGCATCTATGAGAGCACCCCTTGAAGTATTTATTAGGACCACACCCTTCTTCATGCTCTTTATGCTCTTTGCATCGACCATATGATAGGTCTCATCGGTGAGGGGACAGTGGAAGGAGATTATATCGCTCTTCTTCCATATCTCCTTAAGATCGACATATTCAAAATCGGCGTCCTTAGCCGGGAACTTATCATAAGCTATCACGTTCATCCCAAAGCCCCTGCAGATGTCGATGAACACGCGGCCTATCTTACCGGTACCGACAACTCCGACCGTCTTGCCGTGCAGGTCAAAGCCCATGAGGCCGTTTAAACTGAAGTTAAAATCCTTCGTCCTTATATATGATTTATGTATGCGTCTTATCGATGTTAGCAGCAGTGCAGCGGCATGCTCTGCGACCGCATAGGGTGAATATGCCGGGACCCTTACGACTCCTATCTTCCCGGCCGCTGCCTTGATATCCACGTTATTGAACCCGGCGCAGCGAAGGGCTATGAGCTTAACGCCCTTTTTTACCAGCGAGTTTATGACCTTCTCATTCACCGTATCGTTTACGAATACGCACACCACATCGTATCCCTTGGCAAGCTTCACCGTATCCTCGTCAAGCTTAGTCTCGAAATACTTGATCTTGATATCACCCTTACTGTTGGCCTCGTCAAAGGAGACCATGTCATAATCCTTTGCATCAAAAAATGCGACTTTGATCTTACTTCCCATAACTTAAATACCTCCTATCTTGGAAAACCGCTAAGCTGTTTATCGATCTTATCGGCGGCTACATTGTATTCGCCCAGCCCTTCCCTTAGTTCCTGTCTTCTTGCCGCACACCGCTTGCTGTCCTTATCATCGCCCTTTCTGTCATATACTTTTTCCATGAACGACAGATGTGCGTACTCTGCGATGTCACAGTAGTATTTTGAATCTTTGTCAACCTTGCCCACTGCGGCATTCCTCATATAATAAGTTGATGCCATGCTGCCGAACTGATCCGCCTCCAGGCTGTATGTCATCGATGATATACTGCCGCTTGCATTTTCATACACGCGTCTTACCTCACTTATGGTGGCAAACAGAGATATCACGAAAATAAGCGCGGCGATTATGAGCGCGATATTCATTATGATCCCGAGAAGACTCCCGTATTCCTTCTTTATCTTTTTCTCAACATTCTTATTATTACTCACCGAGGATCACCTCCTCTAAATATGCACTTCTCTTGTTTTCCGTCATCGCAATGAATTCCTCAAGCGTCTTTTCATCCATCCCCAGATAGACGGAAAGAGCGGCATCCACATCGGCCTTCATGTCATCGTAATACTTAAGATTGCTCTCGTTCTCTTCCCTATCCCTGCGATTCTCTACAGTTTCATAGAATTCTCCGATAAACCTGCTGCATCTTCCGACATCGTTTGAAGCATCCCACTTAAGCCATTTCTCATCATCACCGTGCATCACTATCTTCTCTACAGATCCGATCGTATCCAAATAGTAATCGGCACAAAATTTTAGATCCCTAAAATCCTCGAACTTATCTTCATAAACAGGGATGCTGTTATATGCAATGTAAGAAGAAAATCCGCTGTAATCGCCGTTTTCAAGATACTCGGTCATCTTAGCCCGGCACTTGTCCGGATGCCTGAGCGCCTCTCTCCTTCTTGCCTTCTCGGGGAAGCTGTACGCCCTGCTGTAGATGAACATCATTATGCCGATCCCGACAAGCAGCAGAGCAAGTATCACAGCCTTAACGGCAACGGATGCGAATCTCTTAGTCTTCCTCGTTACCTCTTCCTCCGTGACCTTATACCGCTTTTTATATTCCTCCATCGCCCTTATGTGTTCCACGGCATCCTTATTGACATTCCCGCAGAACGGACACACCTTATCCTCGAGGCTTATCTCTCCTCCGCATTTAATGCATTTCATCCCCAAACTCCTTTATCATTTGATACCTTTTTTCTCGATGTAATCCCTGCAGTCCGAATACATTATATATCTTCCGTCCTTCAACTGTTTTAAGAATCCTTCCAGCTCCTCGTCGGACATCCCGAACCTGCTGTTAAAGTCATCAAGATAGGGCTTCCTCAGTTCATCCAGATACTTATACTCTTCTTCCGAGATATCATTACGGTAATCAAGCTCATACAGATACAGTTCCCTGTACATGACTTCTTCGAGCGAATATCCATATCCTGTGGACTCGTATTCCCCGATCGCATCCTCTGCATTTTTGATCTGTCTTAAGCAGTCACAGAAACCGTTATGTGAAAAATTATACATATTGTGGCCTTCCTGTGCCGCCTGTGTATAAAGCGTGATCAGCTGCTCATAATCACCTTTGTCATAGAGTTCATCCCATACCGGATAATTCTTACTGCGCCACAGATATTCCTGTCTTTCCTTCTCTTCATATTTTTTCTTACTCTTCTCCTCGTTTATGAGCACTGCCGCGCCGATCGCGGCAAATATGACGAGCACTGTTATGAGCCATTTCCATACCTTCTTAAACTGCCCCTTTGTCTCTGTCTGCGCACTGTCCTTAAGCTCTGCAAGATCCTCCTTGACATCCTCGAGCTTATCCATGTATTCGGCCTCGGCTGCCTTATAATAAATGGTCCCGCAAAACGGACATTTTACTTTATCGGTTTCAAATTCCGCCCCGCAGGACGGACATACTATCTTCTTATCCATAACCATCAGTATATCACGAAACTCATCCTATTTGTATCTTTCGTACGCCATTACTCCTATCCCGTCAAACCTGCTGCCGTTATCGTAAAGGGCCATGCACACATCAAGCTGGGGCATCAGCAGCACCGCTCCCGTTCCCTCACCAAGTGCCATCCCCGCATTTATCGGGGCACTTAATAACAGTTCCTTCATTATCCTTTCGCCCACGGGTTCCTTTGGCATATGCGAAGCGACACATGCCCTGCTGCACCCTGTATAAATACGTTCCGCGGCAAGAGCGGCCGACAATGTTATAAGACCGTCAAGGATGATGGGAATATTAAGTTCATTCCCTGCCTTTACCACTCCGGCCATTGCCGCTATATCATATCCACCGAACAATGTAAGGATCTTCATTGCGTCATCCTCATTATATGTGTATCTGTTAAGAGCCTCATTTATCACATCACATTTATGCGACAGCTTCTCACCGCTAAGGCCCGCACCCCTTCCCGTAACTTCATAGGGATCAAGTCCTAAGAGCGCGCATGACACCGCAGTCGCGGTCGTGGTATTTCCTATGCCCATTTCACCGAGCAGTATGACATCATTACCTTCTTCCTTAAGCTGCCCTACCGCTTCATAGCCTGTTTCCATGGCAGTACGTACTTCATTCTCCGTCATTGCGGGTTCCTTTAAGAAATCTCTTGTACCGTTCCTTATCCGTCTGTCCATGATGCCTTCCACCCTGCTGCCTTCCATTCCGACATCCACCGGATATACCCTGACTCCCGCTTCCTTTGCCATTATGCATACTGTCGATCTGTTTTGCGCCATCGCCACGGCAACACTGTGCGTTACTTCGGGACCGCACTGGGATACTCCTTCTTCCACTATCCCGTTATCGGACAGAAAAACAAGCAAAGTCCTGTTCTTAACGGATGGCCTCTGTGTCCTTTGGATCATACCGATCCCGGCTATGATCCCTTCATAGATGCCGAGTCCGTCAAGCGGCTTTGCTATGCTGTCCCAATGTTTCTTTATCGCCGAATATATTTCCTTATCTGCCGGATCAGGCAGCTTTGGATCCTGCATTACCATTTTCCGATCAAATATCTCATCCCACCGGATCAGTCGATGTTTATGATCACATATTCTGACTTGGTAGCTGTCTTAAACAGAATCTCCCAGTCCGATATCCCCGATGTTACGATGAAATCCGTTCCTCCCCGTCTCTCAAATCCGTATGTATTATCATTTATATCAAACCATTCACCGACATAGGTTACCGGGAACATCTGGCCGCCATGGGTGTGTCCCGACAATACCAGGTCTGCCTTCGCTGCGGCTTCATTATCATAATCTGTCGGCTGATGATCCATGACTATCATGTATTTTTCAGGGTCAAGTCCGCTCACGAGATCTTCGATCCCCATGCGTCCGCTGCTGCTCGCATCTTCCCTTCCCACAAGATAGAACCTGTCATCTATAAGTTCGGTCATGTCAGATAAAACATGCACATGATTTTTCTCAAGTTCCCTTACCAGATCCTCTCCGGTAAAATCATCCTCTCCGTTCCGGTTGTATCCCCTGTCGTGATTTCCGAAGACATACCATATACCGTACTTTGGTTCGATCCTGCCCAGTTCCTCGCACGCTTTTATCATCTCGGACTTCTCCGTGCCGTCATCAACATAATCCCCGACGATGAGCACTATGTCCGGAGAATGTGCCATTATCTCATCAAGAAGTTTCCCGAAACCCTTCGCATCAAAAGTCGTCCCAAGATGCGAATCCGCAAACATCGCCACCTTAAGCCCGCCGATATTTTTATCCGTCTTAAGATCATATATAGTAGGATCGACATGAAAACAGTTTATGCAGCCTGCGATAAGATAGACAGCACAGAAAAGCAGAGACATCCATCCCTGCCAATAAGTCTTAAACGGTTTCTTACGGTAATTCTTAACGATGATCCCGATAAGCCCGAAGATCAGCCTGAAGCTTATCACGAACAGAAGTATGACGATGGCATTGACCATCGACATAACGACCGTAAAGAACGCGAACATGAGCGCTATGATCGCAAACGAGATAAGTGATGCCTTCTTCCTGTTATCCCCTGCGAGTTTCTTAACAAAGGCAAACTGCCTTACCGCCCATGTCAGATAAAAGATCCCGACGATACTGCATACGATCGTCAGTAAAAATATGAACATCCACATTTTCGGTCACGCTCCTTAAAAACACTAAGCGGACTTAAGCGACTCATATATGGCTTTTGCAAGCTGGTCCGCGCACGAGGTGCCTCTCGTTCCGCATTCGTTCCCGATAAGGATGTCTGCCGCATGCTTTGCATCCTCTCCTTCGAGAAGACGGCCTATCGCCTTAAGGTTACCGTTGCAGCCTCCGACAAAACCCAGATTATGGATCCTGCCCTCATCGTCGATATCGAAGCTTATCTGTCTTGAGCAGACACCTGTGGGTGTGTATGTGTAATTTTTCATAAGATCCTCCATTCTACCTTACTTAAGTATTATCCTTATTTATCATTCTTCGGGGCAAATTCCAGGATGACACCGTTTCCTGTAACCTTTCCCCCGGATAACGTATCACCCTTATGTGCCCTTATAGATCCTATAACCTTTTTATAGAGGTCGAGCATCGGTTCATGCTCACTGTATATCGTGCCCAGGTCACCCGCATCCGCTGCGGCTTCCAGGCGGGCGGCGATCTGAGACAGATCCGTCGCACCTATCATTTTTGATGTACTCTTAAGCGCATGGACTACCGCGCCGTAATTCCTCCAGTTGTGTTCCCTGTAATACTTCTCTATCGAGGGGATCTTGCTCTCGGATTCAAGTACATAAGAATCCAGCAGTTCCTCGTACATATCCTTATCTTCGCCGTAAGCGCCGGCAGCCTTATCATCAAATAATTTAAGGTTCTTTTCTTCAGGCTGTATGTTTTCCTGTAGTTTCCTCTCCGCCTTCTTATTTATTATCTTATCATCTGACAGAAAGCCTGCTATCATTTCCTTTAGTTCATGGCTGTCTATGGGTTTCGTAAGATAGTCATCGAACCCTTCCGCCAGATATTTATCCCTTGCCCCTGCAACCGCATCGGCGGTAAGGCAGATGAATGGTGTATCCTTGTTGATACCGCCGTTTTCTCTTATCCTCTTCATCGCTTCGGCACCGTTCATCTCAGGCATGCGCTGGTCCATCAAAATGATATCGTATTTTTTTCTCTCGGCAAGTACGATCGCTTCCTTTCCGCTTAAGGCCGTATCTATATCAATATCGGTATCCTTAAGAAGGCCCTTCGCAACGGTAAGGTTCATTTTCGTATCATCCACGATCAGTATGCAGGTATCCGGTGCACTGAAGGTTTCTTCCTCTGCCTTCAGTGACAGGATGCTCTTTTCGAATTTTGCCTTGAAATCTCCTATGGGTTCATCGGAAACTATCTTCTGCGGCATAACAACGGTGAAGGTCGATCCCTTACCGTACTCACTCTCTGCCGAAATTCTGCCGCCCATCATATCGGTGAGGCTCTTAGTTATCGCAAGTCCCAGACCTGCACCTTCCACGGTGCTGTTTTTCTCAAGATCGACTCTTTCGAATTTGTTGAAAAGTTTACCGAGGTCCTCCTTCTTTATCCCGATGCCCGAATCTTCCACACGGGCAACAAGATCGATCATATTTTCAGCCTCTCCTCCAACGTGTTTTCTGGAAAAGACTGACAGGCGGACATATCCCTTGTCCGTATATTTCACGGCATTGTTGAGCAGATTCGTGATGATCTGGCGCACACGTATCTCATCGCCGTACAGACCGTCCGGAGTAGAATCCTCAACATCCACTTCAAATTCTATATCTTTATCGGCAGCCTTGAATACGATCATATTGCTGACATCATTAAGTACCGAACTCAGTTCGTATTCCTTATCGATCAGTTCAAGCCTGCCTGCTTCTATCTTGGAAAAATCAAGGATATCATTTATTATCGCCAGCAGGCTCTTGCCCGCGCTGTCAATATTGCCAGAATAGTTGCAGATATCCGACAGAACAGCCCTGATCTCCTCTCGTTCCTCAGGCAGATCATCCCTTGCCTTAAGGCTCTCCTTTAAGATCATTTCATTCATCCCAAGCACCGCATTTATGGGGGTGCGGATCTCATGGGACATATTGGCAAGAAATTCGCTCTTGGCTGTGTTCGAGCGCTCCGCAACAAACATCTCTTCCCTGAATTTCTTGCTCTCCTCTGATTTCTGCATCAGGTTCACAACAAACACGATCGCAGCGGAAAAGAGCACTATAACAACAGAGATAACAAAAAGCATTATGGCGATGATTATGTAGGGATCGCTGTCCTTTCCTACCGATCCCACATTGGCCGTCAGTGTCCTTTTCATCCAGAGTGCGAGCAGATAACCGCCCGCTCCGAGGATAAACACGATCACACAGTAGATCGGAGCAAATGTATTCTGCCTGCGTCTGTCAACGACATCTTCATCCTCCCTGTCCATTGCAAGATATGTTTTACAGATTGCAAACGGGATCAGTACATAACAGAGCATATCCAGAAATGATGCGTAGTTGTAGGGATTTGTAAACTCAGACGGCCAGTCAAAACATGATGCCGTCCATGCCGTATATTCCATGGTTATATAAAATGCCACCGCGTAGGATACATACGGCACCCGGGCATTTTTCCTGCGATTTTTTATATAGAAAACTATGGAATTGATGCTCATGCATATAGCAAGCGTTGCGAAAAAATTCTGCCAGATATTGTTGAATATCCCGCCGTATGCAAGGTAGAGTTTGAGCTGATACAGATTGATGGGGATGGGTATCAGGCATAGCGGAGAGAAGAATCTCTTCTCCTCCTCTGTTCTCATAAAATACAGGACGAACGGGAGAATAAAAAATGCCACGTTCCATCCAAAATAGGCAAACATGGACGATACATTCGGATCATCGCCCATAACAAGCACATATATCCCCCAGTAATAATTGGATAACAGATTGCTCAGGGCAAATACTATCGCATATATCCAGGGTTTTCGCGGCTTCCTGACATACTGAAACAGGCTGACCATAAGTCCTGCCAGATTTAAAACTATAGTACTGATATTTATAAACTGTTCAAAGATCATCCGATTTCCCGCTGTCTGTACTGTACTATTGTCTGTGCCGCGATGATATACAGATCGGCCGCTACCTTATCATTTTATGCGAAACCCGCCCGTTTTACAATGATTTTTGTCAGACAAGCTTGTTAAGAGCCTTCTTATAATCAGTCGTGGCTTTCTCAAGCCTCTTTAACAGTTTCTCCTCATCCTTATCGACTACACCGTCATCCTGAAGCGCCGAAAGCTTGCAAATGCTCATGAAATTATCTACCGCAAGCAGCTGATTCTGGATCTGGATCTTAAGATAGTTGTTTCTTACCGCTATTATCTCATCCGACTGCTTCTCGATCTCACTTGTAAGCTGCGCTCCCGTTTCCGCTATCCTGCCCGCCATTGCACTGCTTCGGACCATACTGTCGCTGATCGTATTGTCCGGGATCGGACTGCTCGGGATCGGGCTGCTCGGGATCGAGCTGCTCGGGATCGGACTGTCCTGTCCGGCAGTGTCCTCTGCGGTATTTTCATGCGCATTATCATCTTCATCATCACTGCCTCCTTCGGACATATAAGGATCCTTGAAGCTGTCTCCTATATCGAAAAAAGCCGAGATCGAGTCGGTATTTATGTCTGTATCTGTATTTGTTTCAATATCTATGTTTGTTTCAGTATCTATGTTTACATCTGTATTTATGTTTGTATCTGTATTTACGTCGGATTCCGGCGCGGGTGCGGGTGCTTCAGGCTCCGGCGTGGCTTTCAGTAATGCATTTATATCCGTCACAGGGGCACTTGCCTTCGGTTCAGGCGCAGCCTTCAGCAATGCGTTTATATCCGTCACAGGGGCATCTGCTTTCGGTTCTGGCGTAGCCTTCAGCAATGCGTTTATATCCGTCACAGGGGCATCTGCTTTCGGTTCTGGCGCAGCCTTCAGCAATGCGTTTATATCCGTCACAGAGGCACTTGGCTTAAGCTCCGGAGCTGCCTTCTGTACCGCATTTATATCGGCCGCCGGCGCACTTGCGGACGGTGTTTCGGGAGCCGGATCCACTCCCGAACTGCCATACAGCAGGGCATTTATATCAAACAATCCAGAACTGCGCGGCTTCCCCTCCGGCTTTTTCTCGGGTTCTTTCGCAACATTTCCAGGATCCGCCGGAACAGCATCCGGGATCTTGGTCTCAACTTCGGGCGCCTGGGCATCCGGTTCCGGGGCTCTGGTCTCAGTTTCAGGCTTCCCGGTATTTTCCCCCGGTATCTGAACGGCAGGTTCCTCAACCGCCGGAGCAGCTTCACCCTCCCTTGCCCTATTCTTAAGCGCTTCCCTCTTATCAGGATCAAGTGCCGCATATCCGGTATCTGTTATCTCAAGGTCCACCAGAGGTTTCGAACAGTGTGAACACTTCACCTTCCTGCCCGTATCCGCAACCTTGAACAGCTTATTACATTCAGTGCAAAAATACAGATAATTGTCCATCCCGTATTCCTCCGACGATGCGATTATAAGTAATTATACCACAATCTGCCCCTTCGGAAATAATATTTAAATTCACCTTCATGTAATACGAACCAAAAATCCTCCGGTCCGTCTTTTCAGACATTCCGGAGGATCCGGGTTAAGGAGATCGTAACTTCTATATTTTCTGTTGTTGGATGTATTGCCGTCTGTTCTTATACTTATCTCTGCCTATATAAGTCCTTCCACGCACTTATCCACATTTTCCATCTTCTCTGTGGGCTCAAACCTTGCGACCACGTTTCCACTGCGATCCACAACGAACTTAGTGAAGTTCCACTTGATCTCGGGATTGTTCTTGTAATCCTTATCTATCTTCGAGAGCATGGCTCCCATCGCAAGAGCCTTAGGTACCTTGCCGAAGCCTTCGAATCCCTTCTGCTCCTTCAGATACTTGAAAAGAGGGATCGCAGTCTCCCCGTTTACATCCGACTTCTTCATCTGCGGGAACTGAGTATTGTACTTAAGCTGGCAGAATTCATGGATCTCATCATCCGTTCCCGGAGTCTGTCCCGCAAACTGATTGCAGGGAACATCAATAACTTCAAATCCCTTGTCATGATACTTCTCATACATCGCTTCGATATCTTTATAATGAGGAGTGAAGCCGCATCCTGTTGCTGTGTTGACGATAAGTACCACCTTACCCTCATAATCCTTCATGGATATCTCTTCGCCTGTAGCTGCTGTTACACTTAAATCATAGAATCCCATTTTCCTGTCCTCCTTGTGTTTTACGTTATTGATCTTTATGCTTCTCTTTTTGTGGTTTTTTTACCTGCTTTAGCTTACTTCATGCATTTGAAGTAATGTTTTATTTATCTTTGACCATATTATATTGCGTCAAATATATAATGTCAAGAGTAATTTTCATATTTTTGTAAAATAAGACACGCAGATCAGTCAAAACACCGATACTGCGTGTCTGTCAACCATGATAAATATTTAGATACTTCCTTATGATCTGAATCCTGACAGTCCAAAGACCTTTCAGATCTCCGAATCCTGCACTGAGAATTTTTTAAGATTCTTATATGTAAGGAAATACAGTACTCCTATAAATGCCATGAAGACAAGTATAAGTACGGTACTGTTGCTCATCAAACAGAAATCAAAGAACCCGTGCAGGCCTACCGGTACCCATAAGGCCTTCTTCAGTAATTTCTTCCTTCCCCGGGCATCCCCTTCCTTATCACAAAGTTTGGCCATTCCGTAATAATAACCCATATATACCGCGAACACGGCATGGCCCGGGACCGATATGACCGCTCTTATGATGGCATTTCCGACTCCGTTTGACAGTACATAGAAGATATTCTCGATTATCGCAAATCCCATCGAAACGGTTACCGAATAGACTATCGCGTCGAATGTATAGTTGAAATCCGCGACGTTCCATGTGAATTTCTTAAGAATAAAATACTTAAGTCCCTCCTCCACGAGCGCTGTCACGATGAATGCATCGATCGCTACCAGGAAGACAGAAGATGCTCCCTCCGATACCCCGAACACGCTACCAAACAACATCTCAAGTAAGATCGCAGGTATAACGGAGACAACACCCGCGATAAGCAGCTTCCTTATAAGCTTCGGCGGTTCCTTTTCAATCTTGTCCTGCTTGTAAACTCGCCAGACAATAAGCGCGCCCGGTGCTATGGCCAACAGTAATAATAGTCTCATGATCGTTTCCTCCTCATATGGTCACAGTATATCATAAGATTTTGACCCGGATATATATTTCTGTTTTAATTATACGTATCCACCAGTCTTTTTATCGTATCCCAGTCAAAACATCGGCGGTAGTTTTCACCCGGAAGACTGTATTCGTGATTCCACGGACGGTCGTACACAAGAACCTTAAGATCGGGAAGATGTTCGAAGAACTTAAATGCTTTCGGTGAATCCTCGACTGCATAATCAAATCCCATCTTATAATAGTCTTCCATCTCAAGATTGAATTCGCTGTTTTTGATAAAGCTGTCACGGCCGTACTTATCAAGACAGTATAACCTGACACGCTCAAGCCCATGCTCATCAAGCCATTTTCTTGATGCTTCATAAGCACTGTACGGGCGTCCCGTTATCACAGATACATCATGACCGTCGTCTATCCAGTTGTTGACAGTCACGACCGCTCCCGGTGTCTCCTCGTATGACAGGAGAACCTCATATCTGTGTCCCTCGATCATCATCTTTTCATATTCTTCATCAGTAAGAGAGAATGATCTTTGCAGATTAAAGTACCGTATGTTTTCATACGGTACTTCAATATTGAAAAGCTCTTTTGCGAGCAATGAAAAATGTCTTGCCGTCTCGCATAAACAATCATCAAAATCCACGTAAATCTTCGACATCGGATATCCCTCTGTTACAATATGTTTTACCTCTTTCCATTCGTCTTTCTTTTTCTTGCCTGTTCTATAAGCCCGCCGGCTTCGTCAAACGCATCCATCAGATAGTCCCGATGCCATTCTTTTCCCTCTTTTTCCTTCCTTTTTATCGCTTCCCATGCGGCGTGCTGTTCTTCCTTTGAACTGTAGGTCACTCCGGCAAAAACATGAGGGTGGCGCCTTATCATTTTTTCAGAGACCGTGGAAGCCACGTCATCAAATGTAAACAGGCCTTCTTCTTCCGCAATTACCGAATGGAACATGACCTGCAGGAGAAGATCCCCGAGTTCTTCCTTCAGATTTTCAGCATCCCCTGTCTTTCGGAGAATGTTTATCCCGGCTATCACTTCCGCCGCCTCCTCGATGCATTCAGGCTTTAAGCTGTCATGTGTCTGCTGTCTGTCCCACGGGCAGCCGTTCTCGGACCTTAATGTCCTTACGATATCTTTTAAACGTTCTGTTTCCGTCATGATCGTTCCTTTCTTATGACACGGGGACGGTTCTTTTGCCTTATCGCAGTATATTTGTGATGAATGCTGCCGTTTTTGATACATCGGCGCTCTTTGAGAGCGCGATCGCATCGTTTTCAATCCCCATGTTTATCTTATCCCTGTTTTCATTAGTTGATGTAAGATAATATATATGAAGTCCCGATGATCTCTTCTTTATGAACATCGATTTGAACAGTTCAATGAACTCTCTTAAAACATAACTCTCGTCAACATTTATAAGAACAACATCTGAGATCTGGATGAGCGCCCCGGCCTCATTAAGATTCAGATGACTTACATATACCCTGAAGTAAGGATCCAGGTTCGGACGCAGTTTTTCTATGTATTCCGAATCATTGTCGATAATCAGTATACCCTTCTGATTCAGACCGTAATCAATCGCAATATCCTTAAGATCTTTTAAGATCACGGAAAACGGTTCCGAATGAACATAGACCGCTTTTCGAACGTAAAGCGACGGCACTCGTGAACGGATGATGTTAACACCCTTGATCCGGCCGTAAATATAGAGTATCTTCTCTTCTTCTATACACATATCCCTTAAATACAGACCGATTCGCTTAAGTTCGTCTTCGTTTTCGTCTTCCACGTTAATGATCATTATATTGGAGTGATCCCGCAATTTCATGATCTTATCAAGATCAAAAGGACACCATGTTACGTAATAACCTTCCGCGGTGAGCATTTCCCGTACCGGCTCCAGTTTGTTGCTTATAAGTAATATCTGCTTAGTATATGTCCTGTCAATATCGATGGAATTCATATTTTTCTCCTGAAATCTCACGGTCTTTTACCGATCATTTTGATGATATCAGCATCCTGTGCGTCCGGGAATTTTTCTTTGATGCGGGATATGATCCTGTCGTAGCTTTCCCGGGGGCTTTCATTATATGCTCCGGTTACATGCTCATATCCCCATACCGCTTCCGGCGGCAGCAGAACCGATACCGGCATCCCGTATTCCTCGCCTCGCTTATTTTCGCGTCTGTGAAAATCGGTTATTACAAGATATGTCTGCATCTGAAGGCCGGTTATTATCCCGGGATAATTCTTCTCGCCGCCCTTACCGAATCCTGCTTTCTTCTTTAGTTCGGTGGAGAGTATCTGATCATCGGGAAAAGTCACATCCCCGTCTTCATCTCTTCTCGTGAGCATATCCATGATCTTCTTTTCCCTGCGGCTTGCAAGTCCGTCTTCATACCGGGAATCAAAATCATATCCGTTCCGCCTGTAATTGGCGAAAAACGGCAGCCACTCAAGGCTTATGAAACCCGCCTTCTGATCAAAGAATTTCCCGTATGCCACCTGATGGCCCGCTGCTATGATCTCCCGCCACTCCCACGGATCCTCTTCTCTTATCCCGGTCCACCAGTAATCCGGCGATACGTGTTCCTCCGCGGAAAATCCTTCCACGCCGTTTGAGAACAGGGGAAGAAAACCGACTTCATTTATCCAGTTTATCAGTTCCTGCCATGTCCGGATACGATAGGGATCGTTCCACTTAAGTCCCTTCATGATCCAGACACCGTCTTCTACTGCCATATCTTATCTCCCTGTAAGATCATTTATCACTTCGCCTGCGGTTCTGCGGCTCCTTTACTTTCTATGAGATCGTTTATCACTTCGCCTGCCGCGATCAGCCCCGCTACGGATGGCACGAATGCTGTCGAACCCGGAATATCCCTCCTCTGTGTGCACTTCCTTACAGTTCCGGGCGGACAGATACAATTCTGCCTGCAGCTTACCGACATATCCTCAAGCGGCCGCCTTGGTTCTTCCTTGGAATACACGACCTTAAGAGAATCGATGCCCCTCTTCCTGCATTCACGTCTCATAACCTTGGCAAGCGGACATATCGATGTCTTATATATATCGGCAACTTCGAACATGGATGCATTGACCTTGTTTCCGGCGCCCATGGAAGATATGACCGGAACCTTCGCTTCTTTTGCTTTTTCAATTATGGCAAGCTTGCCTGTGACCGTATCGATCGCATCCACAACATAATCGTAATCATGAAAATCAAATTGGTCCTGTGTCTCAGGTAAAAAGAAAGTCTTGTATGTCCTGACCTCACAGCCGGGATTTATATCATGCACCCTTTCTTCCGCTACATCAACCTTATATTTTCCGACTGTTTTCCCGGTCGCTATGATCTGACGGTTTATGTTCGTAAGGCACACCTTGTCATCATCTATAAGATCGAGCGCGCCGATGCCGCTCCTTGCCAGGGCCTCGACCACATAACCTCCCACTCCGCCTATACCGAAAACAGCCACACGGGAGGCTGCCAGCCTTTCCATAGCTTCGGCGCCGTACACCAGTCTTGTCCTTGAAAACCGATCCAACATTTAAGCCACTCCTTAGAACTCTTGTAAGATTCAGTATACTTTTAATCCCTTTTTCATGCAACCATAAGACATAAACCTTGTAAAAAAAGCCCGATCAAATCTATAATATCATTATGAATGATTATAACGATACAAAACTGAGTACAAAGGAAAAGGTTCTCTCCGCGCTTGAAAAGAACAAGGGGAATTATGTGTCCGGGGAAACCCTCGCAGGCGACTGTATGGTTTCAAGGAACGCCGTCTGGAAGAGCATCAACGAGTTAAGAAAAGCCGGCTATCGTATAAGTTCCGTCAATAACCGCGGGTATATGCTTGAAGAAAAGAGCGACATCATTTCCCTTGCGGGTATCCTTCTGCATCTTGAAAAAGTTAAGAAGGCCGGAGCCTTTGAAGGCAGAATCTTCGTATATGATAAGATAGATTCCACCAATACTGAGGCCAAGCGCAGCATCATATCTGATGAAGATGATCTGCCTCACGGCACGGTGATCGTTGCAAGATGCCAGACTGCAGGCAGGGGACATAAAGGCCGCAGCTTCTCATCTCCGGAGGGCGGCATCTATTTTTCTCTCATCCTTAAGCCCGAAAAAATGAAAAAGAAGACTGGACCCGTAACCGGACAGATCTGCAGGGCCGTAAAGGAAGTGCTCGAAAAAATATACTGTGTTCAACTCACAGCAAAAACCAACGGTGCGTTGTATCTTAGAAACGAAAAGGTGTGCGGGATCATGACCGAAGGTTTCTGCGATCTTGAGACCGGGATATACAGCAGTTACATCGCAGGAATAGGCATCATGGCTGACCGGCTTTCAAAGGCCGCACAAAATACAGTTGAAAAAAACGAGGTCATCGCAGGTATCATTTCCGAACTTATTTAAATGCAAACGACTAAGATGCTCTATGTGGTCTGGCGATCAAACGGCCAAGAGATTTAAGCATTTCACGGTCGCTCTCTACGGTCGAGCCTGTGGTCGTCAGCATATTGCCGGTTATAGTGGCACTGGCACCTCCCATAAATGCCGCTTTACCGTTACCGCTTATAAGTTTTCTTCCGGCGCCGAGTCTTATCTCGGCTTCGGGATTGATATATCGGAATATCGCAATGGTCCTCAGTATCTCGTCTTCGGACAGCAGAGGAAGGTTTTCAAGCGGTGTCCCCGGTATTGGTATCAATGAATTGATCGGTATTGATCCTACGGAAAGCTCCGCAAGGTCAAAAGCCATATCGATCCTGTCATCCATGGTCTCCCCCATTCCGATTATGCCTCCGCTGCACACGTTCAGTCCTGCAGCCTGTGCTCTTTTTATATTGTCCACCTTATCATCGAAGGTATGGGTAGTGCATATTTTGGGAAAATATCCGCGGGAGGTTTCTATATTATTATGATAGGATCGAACACCCGCATCATACAGTCTCTTAAACTGTTCGGAGCTTAAAAATCCCAGAGAAGCACAGAGGGAAATCCGAAGCCGGCTCCGTAACTTTTCATAGATCCCGATTAGCTTTTCAAAATCACTGTCCGAGGGATTATGTCCCGAGATCACGATGGCAAACCTGTCAACGCCCTCCTCTTCGTGGCCCTTTGCCGCTGCATATATTTTATCAATATCAAGCAGGTCGTATACTTCACATCCGGTATGATTGTGAGCCGACTGGGCACAGAATCTGCAGTTCTCTCCACAGTTACCGTTTTTTCCCGAAATTATGGTGCAAAGATCTACCGTATCTTTTGAAAAATGCTTACGCAGCAGGTCCGCTCCGTTTCTCAGCTCCTCAAGATCGCATGTCTTAAAATACGAGACATCCTCTTCTCTTAAAAGCCTTCTTCCTTTCCTTATCTCTTCCGCAAGCTTTATCATATCCATATGTTTACATATCCTTTTTTGTGTTTTTATTGGATCCGACCGATAAAAGTGAGAGTATGAGAGATGCTCCCATTCCGATAAGTGTCAGATAGTTCATGAGGATATCGGGCACTCCGATCGATGTAAGGAAGTCCGAAAAATATGTACCGGCAAGACCGAATACACCGCCTGTTATAACTGAGGCTATCCAGACAGCCTTTTTTACTCCGCCTTTCCCGTGAGATAATATCGCTATCGTGAGCGGGAAGATCACACCCGGAGTATAGATCGAATACGCGCCGGTAAGGAGGCTCATGATATCGCCCCTTCCCAAAACCGCAAGCAGCAGTGACAGTCCGCCGATCACAAGAACCGCGATCCTGACAAGGGAAACGCTTTCCTTTTTCAGTATATCCTTAACAAAGATCGTGGAAGCATTGATCAAGCAGGTATCGGTTGAAGAGAGGATAGCTGACAGAAGACCGAATACAAGCAGCACACCAAGAGACTTTGGCAGAAGGGATACGGCATACATTAAAGCCCCGCTCGCACCGAGTTCTTCGGAAGTCACATTGAACCTGATCCACATCCCGACTAAGGTTATCATAAGTGAAAAAACAAGCAGCACTGCTCCGGAGATGCGCGCCGATTTTTTTGCCGTAATCTCATCCTTCGAGATGAAGTTCCTCGACATGATATCGGGGCCGATAAAATAGACACCGCCGATTACAAAAAACTGAGTGAACAGATTTGCGGGCGTGTAATTTTCGTTAAGCAGTTCTATATTGTTTACCACATCCGTCGTATTTCCTCCCGCAAAACAGTAAAGATATACAAGGCAAGCACTCACGCCGAGCAGTATGATGATCAGCTGCAGTTTATCAGTCCTGACCACGGACATCTGGCCGCCGATCGTGGTATATGCAATGATGATGAGTGAGACGATGACGAATATGACCCTGTCGCTTTTTCCGAGCGCGAACGTGATCAGGCTGTTCATTGCAACGAGCTGTCCCGCAATGACTCCTACCCAGGACACGACGATGATCAACGCGATCAGGAATTCGGCTGCCTTTCCGACTGTCCTGCCGGCAAGATCCGGAAGCGTATCCGCATTTATTTTTCTTACTCTCTCGGATAAAAAAATTGACTGCAGGATAAGGCCTGTCGCACCAAAGGCGAGCCACCATATACCCGGGAACCCGATCTTATAGACGGTATCCGTGATACCAATCGTGGTGGATGCACCCACTACCGTGGCAAGAAGGGTCATTACCACCGCATAAGAGCTCTGGCTTTTCCCCGCAACGGAAAAATCCGTAAAGCTCCTTATTTTCTTTATATCCAATATACCTATGATCAGGAACACAATGAGATACAGGATCAAAGCCGACAAAAAAATGTAATTCATTTCAACACTCCTTTAAATCTTAGTATGTTATAACAATGAAAAGTAAAAATGTCAACCCTGTTGTTTTACAAGGTTGACATTGAACCATTGGCCCCGTTCCTGCGGTCCGCCCCCGGTCTGGCACTGATAAGCAAAACGGGGGTATGATGGAATATATAGATATCATTAAGAATAAATGCAGGAAAATCTGAGCTTTTTAACAGCATCAGATAATTGCCAGTATGCCTTTTGCGCTTCGATGTGCCGCATTGCTGAAATGATTGCCCGGGTTCATCTCAAAGGTCACATCAATTCCTGCCTCACGGAAGTGTCCCGCAATACTTTCCGTATTCTCCTGCACTGCATTCAGATACTGATTTCTTGTCCTTGCCTCCTTATCTCCAAGGGAGAGA
>JAFSZZ010000058.1 GCA_017458765.1 Lachnospiraceae bacterium
GACGGTTATATCCTCAAATCGACCACGAAGGATAACCTGCTTAAATATCTTCGCGGGAAACTCTGATAGAGCTTCAGATGCAGACCGTTTTTTCATAAAATCTTTCTAAAACGGGATCATTAATGATAAAATATGTGTCATGACAGGAAATGACAGATTTAAGGAATATGAAGAATGTACACTCTGTCCGAGAAGGTGCGGAGTAAACCGATATGTAAAAGCCGGATATTGCGGTGGCAAAGCCAGGGTAAAAATCGCAAGAGCCGGCTTGCATTTTTGGGAGGAGCCATGCATTTCAGGAATAAGCGGTTCCGGAGCAATATTTTTCACAGGCTGTAATATGGGCTGCGTATTCTGCCAGAACCATAAGATAAGCAGGGGAGGGAGCGGTAAAGAGATAACCGTTGAACGTCTTGTTGAGATATTCGGGGAGCTTTGCGACAAGGGTGCAAACAATATAAATCTTGTTACCGCAGACATATACCTGCCGGAAATAAGGGAAGCGATAAGAAGGGCAAAGGATACCGGATTTAAACTGCCGTTCATCCTTAATACATCATCATATTTAAGTGTTGAGAGCATAAGAAGCTTAGAAGGTCTTATCGATATCTATCTGCCTGATATTAAATACATAAGGGATGAAGATGCGCTCCGTTACAGTAATGCACCCGGATATCCAAATATTGCAAGGGCAGCCGTGGATGAGATGGTGCGGCAATGCCCCGAGTGCATATTTGAAGAAAAAGAAGACGGGATGATACTTAAGAAGGGTGTTATAATACGTCATCTGCTGATGCCCGGAATGCTCATCCAGGCGAAGCTTATCATAAAGCTGATCCATGACAGATTCGGCGACAGCGTCTTATTGAGCCTGCTCAACCAGTACACACCAAACGGCATGCTTGACGGATATCCGGAGATAAACAGGCGGGTATCGGAAAATGAATACAGGAGTCTCATGCATTATGCTGAAAATCTTGGTGTTAGGGGATATATGCAGGATAAGGAGTCTGCGGATGAATGCTATATTCCCGAATTCGATCTGAGTGGGGTATGAACTTTCCGGACGGGATATTTCTCTTTTTGGGACAGACTGTGGTAAAATGCAGATAAACCAATCACAACCGACTATGCAGGAATGGTTTTTCCTGCTAACTTATCATAAAGGAGAAGACAGGGATCATGAAAAAGAAAACTATAGCAAAAATAGCAGCAGGAATGGTTATGGCCGCCATCCTGACGGGATGCGGTAATACAGGCAAAACAGATGAGGCAAAGCAGCCGACGGCAGAAGATACACAGGTATCGGATGAGACTGCAGCAGATACGGAGGATGGAACAGACAAAGCTCGGGTTTCATACGATCCTGCGTCATTTAATATATCCGATGTATATGTCGCACCCGAGCAGAAAGCATCCGTTGATATCTCGGGCTGTGATACGTTCACTGATATAGTGGATAAGCTGGAAAAGGGTAAAGGTTATGCAAATGCCACGATCGGAGATACGGATGTGTTGCTGATAGCGGACGGAACGTATGAATGGGAAGAGGGTGTCTATGCCGCAATAGATGCAGACATTTTTTATTATAAAGACCAGGTTCCAACATATCTTGCCACGGTAGGTGCGGGAGGAACCGCATATCCGCTGGCGATCAAGGACGGTAACCTTTATGTCGGCGGGAATCATTTCATGTCAAAATATCTCATTGACACAGGTTATATGATCGAAACGGAAGAAGCATATGTTAAGTATGATACCGACGGAAGTGAAGCATATTATTACAGAACCTGTAACAGTCAGTTTGAGGATTATGATGAAGAGACCGCAAAACAGCGTTTTGAGGAACTTTTTACCGAACAGGAAAGCGCAGAGGTGATAAACTTCCAGCCTGCAGGCGGGTCTCCTTCAGAAGAAGGTTCGCTCCCGGCATATGAGTATCCCGGTCCGGAATTATTTTACAGTGTATTGTATAAGTATATGATAGATGAATTTGCGGGGAACTATCCTGAGGCACAAGTCAGCATACCGTGTCCCGTTATTGTTAAGGAGGATGAATCGGATAAGTCCGATATCCGTGTATACGGTAATTTCTGGATATTCAATTACGATCTGAACGGAGAGACTCTTGAATGTACATCCGGCGGCTCTTATCCGGGATGCATACATGTAAAGAGTACCGAAGAGGGATATGAAGTCACATCGATGGATACGGTGGAAGACGGATTCGGTTTTAAGGAAAGTGCAAAAAAGATATTCGGAGATAATTACGATCTGTTCATGAAGGAAGGGGAAGACGAGAAAGTAAGAGAAGAGATACGGACTCAGATAGTTGCCAATTATGTTGCGGCCAATAACTTAAGCATTACAGCGATCAAGGATTACGGGTGGGATCCGGTGACACTTCCGGAAGAAAACATAGACTCATTCTACAGTATACTTGATTGAACGATGGCGGGACAGGGCTGAAAATGATGATCGGGATCACAGATTATGATTCGCCATTGCTTGATATTTATGCAAGAATGACAGAACCTCAGCTTAAGATGATATATGCACCGGATGAAGGGATCTTCGTCGCGGAAAGCCCAATGGTGATAGAACGGGCGCTGGATACCGGATACGAACCCGAATCCGTACTTACATGCAAAGAGGCGCTTACGGGTCACGGAAAACAGGTGATAGACAGGATAGGGAAGCTTTATCCCGATGTGCCCATATATGTGGGAAGCGATGAAGCGCTTTCAAGGATACGCGGATATCAGCTCACAAGAGGCGTGCTGTGTGCGATGAAGCGGAAGATCCGTATAACCCCCGGAGATATCCTTAAGGATTCGGGACGGGTGGTATTACTTGATGATGTTGAGAATCCGAGCAATGTGGGTGCGATAATAAGATCGGCGGCAGCCATGTATATGGACGGGATACTGCTGACAAAGGATTGTTCCGATCCGCTGTACAGAAGAGCCGCAAGGGTCAGTGTGGGGACTGTTTTTCAGATACCGTGGGCTTATCTTGATGAAACTTTGGACTGCATGGAACTATTTAAGCGGTATGGTTTTAAGACAGTGGCTATGGCGCTTGATGAGAGGGCGGTCTCCGTGTCGGATCCGGGGCTTGCTTTGGAAGAGAAACTTATCATCATCATGGGCAACGAAGGATACGGGCTTTCGGGGGAAGTGATCGATGCATGCGATTATATCGTAAAGATCCCGATGGCACCGGGCATAGATTCTCTTAATGTGGCTGCCGCAAGTGCGGTTGCTTTCTATGTACTGGGAGCCGGAAGAGAACATTGAAACAAATAAGAAAGGCGGAACTGTTTATGAAGCAGTTCCGCCTTTTGACTCATACAAACAAGCCTGATGTTACTGGGGACCGATGTATTCCGCGTTTCCGAATCCAAGGATAAGCATTACGATCTGCGGGAAGAACAGCATCAGGACACACATACCCGTACTCTGATCGAATGACTTAGCCAGCTTCCAGTAAAGAATGAAGTAAACAACAATGTTAGCAACAGGGATGAGTAAGAGAAGGAACAGTATTCCCTTGCCCCATGCGATCTTAAACAGAATGTAAAGATCGTAGATGGGAATTATGCTCTTCCATCCCGGCTCACCGGCCTTCTCAAAAATCTTCCACATTGCAACGATAGAGAGCACGCAGAATGCGAGAGAAAAGATAATGCTGCTCGTACTTGCTCCCTGTGAAGCATACATTTCCAGATCTTCCATAACAAAATCCTCCTGTTATCTTTTGTTTGATAGTTGACATTGGGATTATATCATATATAAGCCGACGTTTCAAATAACAGCGTATTTAATCGCCGTTTTGATTGAAATCGAAGGGCAAATCGGATATACTTTAATGTATAACTTTTGATAGCAAGGAAGGCCCATCATTCATATGCAGGAATTACAATATCCCTTTGACAGCAGATACTTAATAAAGAAGAAGAAGTCAATAAAAAGGCAGCTTCTTGAGCAGGATGTGCACTTCATAGACAAGAAGATAGCAGTTCTTGGGGGTTCTACGACTCATGATATCTGTGCGATCATGGAACTGTTCCTTTTGGATCAGGGCATACGGCCCGAGTTTTATGAGTGCGAATATGCGCAGTACTGGGAAGATGTCATGTTTGACAATCCGGAGCTTGTGGATTTTAAGCCGGATATCATATATATACATACAAGCAACAGGAATATAAGGCAGTATCCGCTGCTGTCCATGAGCGAGGCTGAGGTGGATGGGCTTCTGGATGCCGATTTTGACCACTTTTTTAAATTGTGGGGTAAGATAGAAAGCGCATATAATTGCCCGATAATCCAAAATAATTTTGAATATCCCTTTTACAGATTGTTGGGTAATGCGGATGCGACCGATATACACGGAAGAGTAAGCTATATCAACCGCTTGAACGAGAGGTTTGCGGGATACGCAAGAGAGCATAAGGATTTCTTCATCCAGGATATAAATTACCTGTCGGCTGCATACGGACTTGATAAATGGTCGGATCCTCTTTACTGGCATATGTATAAGTATGCGTTGTCTATGGAAGCGATACCGACGCTTGCGCATAATGTGAGCAATATCATCAAGTCGATATACGGCAAGAACAAGAAGGCGCTGGCGCTCGATCTTGATAATACGCTCTGGGGCGGCATAGTGGGCGATGACGGCGTCGAGAATCTGGAGATAGGTCCGGAGACATCCATGGGACAGGTATATTCCGAATTCCAGAATTATCTTAAACAGCAGAAGGATATAGGCGTTATCCTCAATGTATGCTCGAAAAATGAGGAAGAGAATGCGATCGCCGGACTCAATCATCCGGACGGAGTGCTCAAACCGGATGATTTCATAGTCATCAAGGCTAACTGGGATCCCAAGAGCAAGAACCTTGCGGATATGGCAAAGGAACTTAATCTCCTGCCCGAATCCTTCGTGTTTGTCGACGACAATCCGGCGGAACGGGAGATAGTAAGGACACAGCTTAATGTGGTATCTCCCGAGATCGGCAGTGTTGAGGATTATATAAGAGTCATTGACCACTCCGGTTTTTTTGAGGTGACCAATCTGTCGGCCGATGATGCCAAGCGCAATGAGATGTATAAGGAAAATGCTCAAAGGGCAAAGCTCGAGGCAAGTTTTGATAATTACGGGGATTACCTTATCTCTCTTGAAATGAAGGGTACGATAAAAGGATTCGAACCCATATACATGGACAGGATAGCGCAGCTGTCAAATAAGAGCAACCAGTTCAACCTTACAACAAGGCGGTATACCCGTGCCGAGATCGAAGGGATAGCGGGATCGGATGAATATATTGACATTTACGGCAAGTTAGAGGACAAGTTCGGGGACAACGGAGTAGTCTCGGTGGTCATCGGCCACAAGAACGGAGATGTCCTTGATATGGATCTGTGGATAATGAGCTGCCGTGTGCTTAAGAGGGATATGGAATTTGCCATGATGGATGAACTTGTGAGCAAGGCGAGGACAGCAGGCATTAAGACTATCAGGGGATATTATTATCCGACGGCAAAGAATAAGATGGTCAAGGATTTCTATGCACTCATGGGGTTTGACCTTGTAAATGAAGATGAGGAAGGCAACAGGACATGGGAATTTAAGGTACCCGGAGATTATGAGAATAAGAACCGGTATATATCGGTAAATCAGATGTAACGGAAATACGGGGTTTTTTTGCCTTATTGGATTTTTATAATGAAGAAAGGGGAATGATATGAGCAGGGAAGAAATATATGTACGTCTTAATGAAGTGTTCCGGGATGTTTTTGACAGGGACGATATCACGGTGAGCGATGAGACCACTGCTGCCGATGTTGAGGGATGGGACAGCCTTATACACATCACTCTCATGGATGCGGTCGAGGAGGAATTCGATATCCGCTTTGATATGAAGACGGTCGTCAAGATGAAGAACGTGGGAGAAATGGTTGATTATATCATAAAGGGTACCGCGTAACTGTGGATCCTTATGATGTCTTTTTACAAATTATATGAAAACGGTTACGGAAAGGAGAAGGAAGTATGAAGAGAATCGGTATGTTGACAAGCGGTGGTGACTGCCAGGCGCTTAATGCGGCAATGAGAGGCGTTGTTAAGTCCTTATGGTACACCCTTGGCGGAGATCAGGTGGAGATCTACGGTTTTAACAACGGCTACAGGGGGCTTATCTATCACGACTACAGAAAGTTCGAATTTAAGGATTTTTCGGGAATCCTTACAAGAGGCGGTACGATACTCGGTACATCAAGGACACCGTTTAAGACGATAAGGGAGCCTGATGAGAACGGACTTGACAAGGTGGCTGCAATGAAGCAGACATATTATAATCTAAATCTTGACTGCCTGGTGGTACTCGGCGGCAACGGAACGCATAAGACCGCGCATCTGCTGAGTCAGGAAGGCCTTAATATAATCACGCTTCCCAAGACCATAGATAACGATCTGTACGGAACAGACATGACGTTCGGTTTCCAGAGTGCCGTTGATATCGCGGTGGACTGCATTGACTGCATACATACCACGGCTTCTTCGCACGGACGTGTGTTCATAGTTGAAGTAATGGGACATAAGGTTGGCTGGCTTACGCTCAATGCCGGTATCGCAGGCGGTGCTGACATCATACTGATACCCGAGATACCTTATGATACGGATAAGATAGTCGATGCGATCAACTTAAGAGTAAAGAGAGGAAGCACATTCACCATCCTTGCGGTTGCCGAAGGTGCAATGAGCAAGCAGAAGGCCAAGATGAGCAAGAAAGAACTCAAGGAATATATGGAAAAATCAAAATATCCGTCGGTATCATATGAGCTGGCTGATGAACTCCAGAAGAGGACAGGCCAGGAAATAAGGGTTACCGTTCCCGGACATACACAGCGCGGCGGTACACCGTGTGCATATGACAGGGTATTTGCAAGCCGTCTCGGTGCTGAGGCAGGCGCGCTCATCATGAAGGGCGAATACGGATTCATGGTAGGTTATAAGAACAGGGAGATAGTAAAGGTTCCTCTTGATGAGGTGGCCGGTAAGCTTAAATATGTATCTCCGGATGCAACGATAATAAAGGAGGCCAAGCTTCTCGGAATAAGCTTCGGCGATTGATCATAGGATTTATGGAGGAAGAGGATGTCTTATACCGCTCTTTACAGAAAATGGCGGCCCGACAGGTTTGAGGATGTCAAGGGACAGGACGCTATAGTAACGACTCTGAAAAATCAAATATTGCAGGACAGAGTCGGTCATGCATATCTGTTCTGCGGCACAAGGGGAACCGGTAAGACAACCGTGGCCAAGATAATGGCCAGGGCAGTTAACTGCGAGAACCCGGTGAACGGAAGCCCATGCGGGAAATGTTCAAGCTGCATTGCTGCGGCGGACGGGACCTCCATGAACATAATCGAGATAGATGCAGCTTCAAATAACGGAGTTGAAAATATCAGGGATATCAGGGATGATGTAACATACACTCCCACAAACGGAAAGTATAAGGTATATATAATAGACGAGGCGCATATGCTGTCCCCGGGAGCGTTCAATGCACTGTTAAAGACTCTTGAGGAACCGCCTTCATATGTTATATTCATACTGGCTACCACGGAGATGCACAGGATCCCCGTGACCATAGTATCAAGGTGTCAGAGGTATGATTTTAAGAGGATATCTGTAGATACGATAGTCGAGAGGCTTAATGAACTGATGGCCGGGGAAGATATAGATGCGGAGGAGAAGGCGGTACGGTATATCGCAAGGGCGGCCGACGGTGCACTAAGGGATGCCCTGAGCCTTTTAGATCAGTGTAATTCGTTTTACTACGGACAGACGCTTACCTACGACAAGGTACTTGAGGTCCTGGGAACCGTAGATACCAAGGTGTTTTCGGATCTTATCTGTGCGATCATTGCAAGAGACATCAAATCTTCTGTGAAGATACTTGATACCGTTGTGATGCAGGGGTGCGAGCTGACACAGTTTGTAGTTGACCTGACCTGGTATCTGAGGAATCTTTTGATCGTGAAGACATCCGAAGAGGATGAAATCGAAGAAGTCCTTGATATGACATCGGAGAATCTTGCGCAGCTTAAGCGTGAAGCGGAAGCTGTCGATCAGAACAGGATAATGCGTTATATCCGCATTTTTTCAAATCTGTCGAATGATATAAAATTTGCGACACAGAAGAGGATACTTATCGAGATCGCAATCATAAAATTATGCAAGCCTCAGTTAGAGACGGATACGGATTCGCTCGCAGACCGCATAAGAGTCCTTGAAGAAAAGTTCGAACAGGGTGTATTCGTAAATCCGGACAGTACTGAAGAAGGCGATAGGAGACAGGAAGAGGCGGTCAGTGTTCCGCTTCCGAAAGCTTTGTCGGAGGATATAAAAAGGGCGGTAGCCAGATGGTCACAGATAACGGCGGGAGTTAGTAATCCCGGACAGAGCATGCTTAGAAAATGCAGATTGTCCGTATCAGACGATGACAGGCTTATAATCGCAGTTATGGATTCCCTGGGTTATGAATATCTTAAGGGAGATGCGGTTCGCAGTGAGATCGGGAACGCAATAGAGGATGTTATAGGAAAAACAATGGATTTTGATGTGGTATTCTCAGAGAATAAGAAGGAATTCATGAAGAATTATCCCGACCTTAGCGCAATAAAAATGGATATAGTTACGGAAGACCAATAGTTTAAGCGGAGGAAGAAATAATGGCAAAAAGAGGCGGTTTTCCGGGTGGAATGGGTATGCCCGGAAACATGAACAACCTTATGAAACAGGCTCAGAAGATGCAGAAGCAGATGGAAGAGAGCCAAAAGGAACTGGAAGAGAAGGAATTCACGGCAGCTGCAGGCGGCGGGGCTGTTGAAGTGACAGTTTCAGGAAAGAAGGAGATAACCTCCGTTAAACTTAAGGAGGAGGTAGTCGATCCCGATGATATCGAGATGCTTGAGGATCTTATCATGGCTGCGGCGAATGAGGCCCTTCGCAAGGTTGAGGAAGCAAGTGCAAATACCATGAGCAAACTGACAGGCGGTCTCGGCATGGGAGGGGGATTTCCCTTTTAAATGATCATAAGGGGGTATCACGAGCGGAGCGAGTGGTGGATTCCTTATGATGCCTTAGCGGCGAGCGTATTCAAAATAAGTACGGAGTACTTATTACCTTGTATCGATCATAAGGGGTACCACGAAGGGGAGTAAATAATGGAACTGTACAGCGGATATATAAGCAGGCTCATAGGGGAACTGTCGGTTTTGCCCGGGATAGGCAATAAATCGGCGCAGCGTCTGGCGTTTCATATCATAAATATGCCAAAGGAAAAGGTAGAGAGCCTGGCCAATGCAATGACGGATGCAAGGACCAACATCAAGTACTGTAAGAATTGCTATACCCTTACGGATAACGAGATCTGTCCTGTGTGCAATGATCCTAACAGGGATCATAAGCAGATAATGGTCGTTGAGAACACAAGGGATATGAGCGCTTATGAAAAAACAGGTAAGTATAACGGCGTATATCATGTACTTCACGGAGCCATAAATCCGAGCCTCGGTATAGGACCAAATGATATCAGGCTGCCGGAGCTACTTAAGAGGCTTCAGTCAACGGATGCAACGGAAGTGATCATAGCGACCAATTCAAGCATAGAAGGCGAAACTACCGCAATGTACATAAGCAAGCTTATCAAGCCGACCGGAATACGGGTTACCAGGATAGCGAGCGGAGTTCCCGTAGGCGGTGAGCTTGAGTACATAGATGAGGTGACCCTGTCAAGAGCCCTGGATGCAAGAGTTGAGCTATAGAACATAAGAGCTTATTTAGAAATAAGATTAAAGAATAGGAGAGAACGAAAAATGAGCGTAACAAAGAAAAGTTTCGGAAAGACGAAAGACGGAAGGGAAGTTACCATGTATTCCATCGGGAACGATAAGGGAGCAAGAGCGGATATCATCGATTACGGTGCGATCCTCGTAAATCTTATGATCCCGGATGATAAGGGTGAAGTTAAGGATATCGTTCTCGGTTATGATAACATATCGGATTATGAAGTTAACGACTGCTTTTTCGGAGCAACTGTTGGGCCCAATGCCAACAGGATAGCAGGTTTTAAGTTCAGCATAGACGGGACCGAATATAAGCTTGCGGATAATGACGATGGAAATAACCTGCACAGTGATTTTGACCTCGGCTTCCATAAGAAGCTGTGGACAGCGGAAGTTAAGGATAATTCGGTAAAATTCTCATGTAAGAAGCCGGATATGGAGATGGGATTCCCGGGAAATATGGAAGCAAGCGTGACCTACAGCTTAAGTGATGACAACGAACTTAAGTTTGAATATGAGGGCATAAGCGATAAGGCAACTATTTTTAATATGACGAACCACACTTATTTTGCGCTTGGCGGACAGGATGACCTTGTAAGCAATGAATATGATACGGAGCTTACCATAAAGGCTTCGAAGTTCACATATATAGTTCCCGGTGCCATACCCACGGGAGAACTTAAGGATGTGGAAGGAACTCCAATGGATTTCAGGAATCCCAAGAAGATAGGAAAAGAGATAGATTCCGACTGGGAGCAGATGACAATGGTTGGAGGGTACGATCACAATTATGTGATAGACGGTTATGACGGCAGTCTTAAGAATGTCGCTACGGCTTCATTCGGCGGACGTACTATGGAGGTATATACCGATCTTCCGGGCATACAGTTCTATTCGGGAAACAGCATAAAGCCGCAGACCGGCAAGAACGGTGTTAAGTATGAGAGAAGATCGGCCTTCTGCCTGGAGACACAGTATTTTCCAAACAGTGTGAACGAGCCTTCGTTTGAGTCACCGGTAAAGGCAGCAGGCGAGAAATACCACACTGTAACGATATACAAGTTTGTTTAGGAAGGGCAATACATCAGACGGCAATATAAGAGAGAGCTATGAAGAAGAAAGATAAGAGACCGACCCAGATAAACCTGATGATACGCTGCATTATTGCAATGTATCTGATATATTTGGCGCATTCCATCATATCCGACCTTGGTACCGCTCCGAACGCGAGAATGATGCTGGCATTTGCCATAGCATTCACGTTTGCGGGAGTCCTGATACTGGCTTTTACGATCAAGGCTTTTATAAACAAGGACTATAAAGATATGATGGATCTAAGTGATGATGAGGACACGGTTACAGATGCCGGCTCATCTGAAACGGAAGGCACGGTGATAGACGAAATAGTAACGGATGATGCCGTGGTCATTAAGAAGGAAGCAGGAAAATCTCCGGAGGAAGATACAGAACCCGGTGAGACGGACAGTGAATGAATACGGAAACAAAGGAAAACGGAACAACGGATCTTCACAGGAAGCGAAATAGGGACAGGTTTTTGGTTATTCTGATGGGACTTGTGGGATACGGTCTGATACTGATCGGCATAGTAATAGGTACTTTTTTCATTGTGAAGAATACCTTCGCAAGGAAAGATGCAGAAGTAGCGGAAGCGATCGCACAGGGCACACCCGTTGATGAGCCGGAAGAAGCGCCCAAAGAGGATACGGCAGAGCCCGAACCGGTTGCGGAACCTGAAGAGGAAATAGAAGAAACCGAATATAATGAGCATTCCATAGATGTTGCGGAATACATGTCCGGTGACGGCAGGCTGGATTATAAGAGGCTGTTGTTCAAGCCGGGGACACGTGACGATAAGCTTAAATGGAAGGATACGGTTTTTTCGAGGATCGAGAATGTTAGGGAGCCTGCTTTATCGGCAGTTAACGGTTTTGCACTTAAGAGGAAGAAAGCCTATCTTACCGATGATGTGCTGCTTGAGCTGTTGGTATATGCAGATCCTGAGACATCGGAAACTGAGAAGATAACCACTGTTGCTCATGAAGATGACGGTCTTAATGTCATAGATTATTACTATGACAGGGGAAATATAAATTATGCGGCCGAGAGAAAGGTCAGTATAGATGTTCCCGTTGATATATCATCCGGTAAGATAACCTCAAGGTATTACTTCAGGAATGATACACTGGTCAAGTATTCCTACTGCGAAGATGACAAGGCGACCGTGTTTTCGGCAGCATCTTTAAAGGAGTACAGCCAGGGAACAGTAGATCAGTATGAGTTCCTTGAGTCCGATATGATAAATAAGGCATACATTACCTATAATGCGGCCAAAACGCTTAATGAGGAGCAGGTTATAGACGGATATATCCTCGATGAGTATGACCAGATGCTTGTGGATGTTGAGGTCAAGCTTTACAATTCCGAAGATATGACGGAAGTAGCACGTACCACAACGGACGGCGATGGCCACTATACAATGAGTATCCCTGTAAATGACGATAAAAGTTATGTACTGTCGGCATGGAAGAATGAATTTGATGAAGTAAGGATATACGGGATAACGGCAAAATCCGGATCGGGAACATATTTTGTCCCGACACCGAGGCTCACATATGCGGCAGACGGCGCAGAATATAATGAGCAGATAGTGGTGAGGGATTCGCTTGACAATAATATGCCCATAGCTGATGCATCGATAAGATTAAGGGCAGGGCTTAACTGCCGGGAGGGTGATGTCATCGCCAGTTCCGTACTGGATGCGACCGGAGCCGCAATGTTTACCCTCCAGTCCGGTAATTATACGGCTGAGGTAAGCAAGGGTGGATATGAGAATTCGTTCTTCAATGTCATCATAACAATGGGAAGACCGGCGACCGTAGGATTTGCGGTAAGGGA
>JAFSZZ010000059.1 GCA_017458765.1 Lachnospiraceae bacterium
GAGAAGAGCATGGCAGGCATGGGTGAGAAGAAGTACACATTTTATGTACACACCGAAGCAAACAAGAGCCAGATCAAGGAAGCTGTCGAGAAGATGTTTGACGGCGCCAAGGTAAAGAGCATAACCACAATGAACCTTGACGGCAAGAACAGAAGGCGCGGAGTCGTAACAGGCAAGACCGCAAAGAGGAAGAAAGCTGTTGTACAGCTTACCGAGGACAGCAAGGATATAGAGATCTTCAGTGGTCTCTAAAATAGAAACAAATATAGGTCACAGACCTGATAAGAACAGATAAAGGAGAAAGACAATGGGAATCAAAACATATAACCCATATACACCTTCGAGAAGGCAGATGAGCGGGTCGGATTTTTCAGAGATAACCAAGACAACACCCGAGAAATCACTGATCTACTCACTTAAGAAGAACGCCGGACGTAACAACCAGGGTAAGATAACCGTAAGACATCACGGCGGCGGAAACAGAAGGAAATACAGGATAATCGATTTCAAGAGGAACAAGGATGGAATACCTGCAAATGTTGTGGCGATCGAGTACGATCCCAACAGGACCGCAAACATCGCACTTATCTGCTATGCGGACGGACAGAAGTCATACATCCTCGCACCCGAGGGACTTAAGGTTGGCATGAAGGTCATGAACGGTCCCGAGGCCGAGGTAAGGACAGGTAACTGTTTACCGCTGGCTCAGATCCCTGTAGGTACACTTATCCATAACATAGAGCTGTATCCCGGCAAGGGTGGCCAGATGGTCCGCAGCGCAGGTAACAGCGCACAGCTCATGGCCAAGGAAGGAAAGTATGCAACTCTTCGTCTTCCTTCAGGCGAAATGAGAATGGTTCCTTTGAATGCAAGGGCAACGATAGGAGTTATCGGAAACGGTGATCACAACCTTATCAACATAGGTAAGGCAGGACGTAAGCGTCACATGGGTATCAGACCTACTGTACGCGGTTCGGTTATGAACCCTAACGACCATCCGCATGGTGGTGGTGAAGGAAGATCCCCGATCGGACGTCCGGGTCCCTGCACACCGTGGGGCAAGCCTGCACTTGGTCTTAAGACCAGGAAGAAGAACAAGAAGTCCAATAAGCTGATCGTAAGACGCCGTGACGGCAGGACGATCGAGTAGTTGATTTAAGGTAGGAGGAGAAAAAATGGCTAGATCACTAAAGAAGGGCCCGTTCGCAGACGAGAGTTTACTTAAGAAGATAGATGCTATGAACGCATCTAACGATAAGCAGGTTATCAAGACCTGGTCACGTCGTTCAACGATCTTCCCTTCATTTGTCGGACATACGATAGCCGTTCATGACGGAAGGAAGCATGTTCCGGTATATGTTACCGAAGATATGGTAGGACATAAGCTCGGTGAGTTCGTTGCAACAAGGACTTACAGAGGACATGGCAAGGACGAGAAGAAGTCTAAGGTTAAGTAAGATAGTTTGAAAGGAGGTAATTTCCAATGGCAAAAGGACATAGATCCCAGATCAAGAGAGAAAGAAATGCAAACAAGGATACAAGACCCTCAGCCAAGCTGTCTTATGCAAGGGTGTCGGTCCAGAAGGCTTGTTTCGTTCTGGATGCTATAAGGGGTAAGGATGTGCAGACAGCACTCGGTATCCTTACATACAATCCCAGGTATGCATCAGGTTTAATCAAGAAATTATTGGAGTCGGCGATCGCTAATGCCGAGAACAACAACGGCATGAATGCGGAGAATCTTTATGTGGCTGAATGCTACGCCAACAAGGGTCCCACAATGAAGCGTATAAGACCCAGGGCACAGGGCAGAGCATATCGTATAGAAAAGAGAATGAGTCACATTACAGTAGTTCTGGATGAAAGGTAGGAGGAAATAAATGGGACAGAAAGTTAATCCTCACGGCTTAAGAGTCGGTGTTATAAAGGATTGGGATTCTAAATGGTATGCTGACAAGGATTTTGCTGACTTCCTCGTAGAAGATTACAATATCAGGGCATATCTTAAGAAGAAGTTAAACAACGCAGGTGTCAGCAAGATCGAGATAGAGAGATCTTCTGACAGAGTAAAGGTCATCATCTTCACTGCCAAGCCCGGTGTTATCATCGGAAAGGGCGGACAGGAGATAGAGGTTACCAAGAAGGAACTCCAGAAGTTCACATCGAAAAAGCTTGTTGTTGATATCAAGGAGATCAAGAGACCTGACAGGGATGCACAGCTCGTGGCAGAGAACATCGCAGTACAGCTCGAGAACCGTGTTACCTTCAGAAAGGCAATGAAGTCGGCGATGTCAAGATCACTTAAGGCCGGCAGCCTTGGTATCAAGACAATGGTTTCCGGACGTCTCGGCGGAGCGGACATTGCCCGCAGCGAGAGCTACAGCGAAGGAACCATCCCGCTTCAGACAATGAGAGCTGACATAGATTACGGATTTGCCGAGGCAGACACCACTTACGGTAAGCTTGGTGTCAAGGTATGGATCTACAAGGGTGAAGTACTTCCCACTAAGGCAAAGGAAGGGAGCGATAAATAATGTTAATGCCAAAAAGAGTTAAACGTCGTAAGCAGTTCCGCGGTACCATGAGAGGTAAGGCTCTTCGCGGTAACACATTATCCTACGGTGAGTATGGTATCATAGCTACCGAGCCGTGCTGGATAAAGAGTAACCAGATAGAGGCAGCCCGTATCGCAATGACACGTTATATAAAGCGTGGTGGTAAGGTCTGGATCAAGATCTTCCCCGACAAGCCTGTAACTGCGAAGCCTGCCGAGACCCGAATGGGTTCAGGTAAGGGCGCCCTTGAGTACTGGGTAGCGGTAGTTAAGCCCGGGCGTGTAATGTTCGAGATCGCAGGTGTTCCCGAGGAGACAGCGAGAGAAGCGTTACGTCTGGCTACGCACAAGCTTCCCTGCAAGTGCAAGATTGTTTCTAAGTCGGACTTGGAAGGCGGTGTAGCGAATGAAGAATAGTAAATATTTAGAAGAACTTAAGTCAAAATCAAGTGCAGAGCTTAATGAAGATTTAGTTGCTGCCAAGAAAGAGCTTTTCAATCTGAGATTCCAGAACGCAACGAATCAGCTTGATAATACCGGCAGGATCAAAGAGGTAAGAAGAAATATCGCAAGGATCAAGACAGTCATTACCGAAAAGGCTAAGGCTGAGGCGTAGAGAGGAGCAGATGATGGAAAGAAATTTAAGAAAGACACGTACCGGCAAGGTAGTAAGTGATAAGATGGAAAAGACCATCGTTGTAGCCGTTGAGGATCACGTTAAGCATCCTCTGTACAAGAAGATCGTTAAGAAGACCTATAAGCTTAAGGCTCATGACGAGAACAACGAGTGCAGGATAGGTGATACGGTGAAGGTTATGGAGACAAGACCTCTTTCAAAGGATAAGAGATGGAGACTTGTCGAGATAGTAGAAAAAGCTAAATAAATACCTATTCATTGTAAAAAAAGGAGATAAAACCATGATACAGCAGGAAACCAGACTTAGGGTCGCTGATAATACAGGTGCCAAAGAGCTTCTGTGCATCAGGGTTATGGGCGGTTCCGTAAGGAGATATGCAAATATTGGTGATATCATCGTCGCTACCGTTAAAGATGCAACGCCAGGCGGCGTTGTCAAGAAGGGCGATGTTGTCAAGGCGGTTGTTGTCCGTACTGTTAAGGGTGCACGTCGTAAGGACGGTTCATACATCAGGTTCGACGAAAACGCTGCAGTCATCATTAAGGATGACAAAACACCCAGAGGTACACGTATATTCGGACCAGTAGCCAGAGAGCTTCGTGATAAGCAGTTTATGAAGATAGTTTCACTGGCTCCCGAAGTATTATAGGAGGTAGCAGGATGGCAACTATGAAGATAAAAAATGGTGATACGGTTAAGGTTATCGCCGGTAAAGATGTCGGTGTCGAGGGCAAGGTCATTGCCGTTGACAGAAAGAACGGCAAAGTAAAGGTTGAGGGCGTAAACGTTGTTAAGAAGCACACCAAGCCTTCCGTTGCAAATCAGAACGGTGGTATTGTTGAGCAGGAAGCCTTCATCGACGCTTCGAATGTAATGTATGTTCACAACGGCAAAGCCGTAAGGTTGGGCTTTAAGTTCGAGAATGACAAGAAGGTCAGATTCGACAAGAAGACCGGCGAAGTAGTTGATTAATCTAAGAGAGGAGGCTAAAGACGTTGAGCAGGTACAAGGATTTGTATAAGGATCAGATCGTAGACGGTATGATCAAAAAATTCGGATATAAGAATGTCATGCAAGTGCCCAGGCTTGATAAGATCGTTATCAATATGGGTGTCGGCGAGGCTAAGGATAATGCCAAGGTGCTTGAATCCGCAGTTAAGGATCTCGAGACCATCACCGGCCAGAAGGCAGTGATAACACGCGCCAAGCACGCTGTAGCCAATTTCAAGATAAGGGAAGGAATGGCTATCGGATGTAAGGTTACTCTTCGCGGCGAGAGGATGTACGAGTTCTTAGATCGTCTGGTTAATCTTGCATTGCCCCGTGTTCGTGACTTCAGAGGAGTTAATCCCAATGCTTTTGACGGCAGAGGAAATTATGCTCTCGGTATCAAGGAGCAGCTCATTTTCCCTGAGATCGAATACGACAAGATAGATAAAGTCAGAGGTATGGATGTCATTTGTGTAACAACGGCCAAGTCCGATGAGGAAGCAAGGGAATTGCTCACACAGTTCGGAATGCCGTTCGCTAAGTAATAAGAGGAGGATTCGTTCATGGCTAAGACAGCAATGAAGGTTAAGCAGCAGCGCAAGCAGAAGTTCTCGACGAGAGAGTACAACCGCTGTAGGATATGCGGACGTCCGCATGCTTATTTAAGGAAATACGGAATCTGCAGGATCTGTTTCCGCGAATTGGCTTACAAGGGTCAGATTCCCGGCGTTAAGAAAGCAAGTTGGTAAAGGAGGAAAACAAAAATGACAACTAATGATCCTATTGCAGATATGCTTACAAGAATTCGTAATGCAAATACTGCAAAGCATGATACAGTAGATGTTCCTTCATCCAAAATGAAGCTTGCGATCGCAGAGATTCTTTTAAATGAAGGTTACATCAAGAAGTATGATATCGTGGATGCCGGTTCTTTCAAGAACATCCACATCACACTTAAGTACGGCGAGGACAAGAACGAGAAGATAATCTCAGGTCTTAAGAGGATATCTAAGCCCGGTCTTCGTGTATATGCAGGCAAGGATGAGCTTCCGAAGGTTCTCGGTGGTCTCGGAATAGCCATTATTTCAACAAACAACGGTGTTATAACAGACAAGGAAGCAAGAAAAGCCGGAGTTGGCGGCGAGGTGTTAGCCTTCGTATGGTAAAGTCTGATTAAGTTTTAAAATGGCTAACACCGGTATGTTGCAGCGAGGACGGAAAACAAGCACGAAGCGCAGCGGAGTATTTGTTTTCACCCGAGCGTACATCGAGATAATCGGGAGCATCGAAGATGCGTCGGACGCGAAGCGGACGGATTATCGAGAGCATTTGCAGAGGTAGTAATAAAGTTAAAATATATAGGAGGTACGGGCATGTCACGTATAGGAAGAATGCCAATCGCTATTCCCGCGGGCGTTACCGTGGAGGTAGCAGAAAATAATAAGGTGACTGTAAAAGGTCCTAAGGGTACACTCACGAGAGTCATGGTACCTGAGATGGAGATCAAGGTTGATGGTGCGGTTGCAACCGTAAGCCGTCCCAATGATCTTAAGAGAATGAAATCTCTTCACGGTCTCACAAGAACACTGCTCAATAACATGATCGTTGGTGTAACCGACGGATACGAGAAGGTCCTGGAGATCAACGGTGTTGGTTACAGGGCTCAGAAGCAGGGTAAGAAACTTACATTATCACTCGGATATTCACACCCTGTTGAGATGGAAGATCCCGAGGGTATCGAGACTGTTCTTGACGGACAGAACAAGATAACCGTTAAGGGTATCGATAAGGAAAAGGTCGGACAGTACGCTGCCGAGATCAGAGACAAGAGAAGACCTGAACCTTACAAGGGCAAGGGAATCAAGTATTCTACCGAAACGATAAGACGCAAGGTCGGCAAGACCGGTAAGAAATAAATAAGGAGTGTGTGAAGATGGTTAACAAAAAATCAAGATCGGAAGTTCGTTTAAAGAAACACAGAAGAATGCGTAACCGCTTCAGCGGCACTGCCGAGCGTCCGCGTCTTTCCGTGTTCAGAAGCAATAATCATATGTATGCACAGATCATCGATGATACTGTCGGAAATACTTTGGTTGCAGCATCCACTCTCGAGAAGGATGTAAAGGCTGAGCTTAAGAAGACAAATGATGTTGAAGCAGCTGCATATCTTGGAACAGTGATCGCCAAGAAGGCTCTTGATAAGGGAATAAAGGAAGTTGTTTTTGACAGAGGCGGCTTTATATATCAGGGCAAGATCAAGGCATTGGCAGAGGCGGCAAGAGAAGCCGGCTTAGAATTCTAGGAAGGGAGAAAATACATGAAACGTACTATCATAGATACAAGCAACATGGAGCTTCAGGAAAAAGTGGTTTCCATCAAGCGTGTAACGAAGGTTGTTAAGGGTGGTCGTAACATGCGTTTCACCGCTCTTGTCGTTGTCGGTGACGGAAACGGCCATGTAGGTGCAGGTCTTGGCAAGGCGACAGAAATTCCCGAGGCTATCCGAAAGGGAAAAGAGGATGCGACCAAGAGGCTTGTTACAGTAGCACTTGATGAGAATAACAGTATAACTCATGATTATTCGGGTAAGTTCGGCGGTGCAAACGTTCTTCTTAAGAGGGCACCCGAAGGTACCGGTGTTATCGCAGGCGGTCCCGCACGTTCGGTGTGTGAGCTTGCAGGCATCAAGAATATCCGTACGAAATCACTCGGATCGAATAACAAACAGAATGTAGTTTTAGCTACTATCGAGGCTTTGAGCCAGCTCAAGACTCCCGAAGAAGTAGCTCGTCTTCGCGGCAAGTCCGTTGAGGAAGTTGTAGGCTAAGGAGGACGGATAAATGGCTGATAAGAAAATTAAAGTTACATTGGTAAAATCAACTATCGGTGCCATCCCTAAGCACAGGGCAACAGTTGCAGCACTCGGACTCAAGAAGACGGGCAGGAGCAATATCCTTCCCGACAACGATGCTGTAAGAGGTATGTGCAAGCAGGTATGTCATCTTGTAAAGGTTGAGGAAGCATAATAAACGGAGGAGGTCAGACATGGAATTATCGAATTTACAGCCTGCCGAGGGCTCTAAGCATAGTGATAATTTTAGAAGAGGACGCGGACACGGCTCAGGCAACGGTAAGACTGCCGGCAAGGGCCATAAGGGTCAGAAGGCTCGTTCAGGCGCACCCAGAGTAGGTTTCGAAGGTGGTCAGATGCCTTTATACAGAAGAATTCCCAAGAGAGGCTTCAAGAACAGAAATACTAAGGAAATCGTAGCTATCAACGTATCGGCACTTGAGAAGTTTGAGAACGGCGATACAGTTACAGTTGAATCACTGCTTGAGAAGGGTATTGTAAGCAATCCCAGAGATGGCGTGAAGATTCTCGGTAACGGTGAATTGACCAAGAAGCTTACGGTCCAGGTGAACGCTTTTTCTGCATCTGCTAAGGAAAAAATTGAGGCTCTTGGTGGAAATGCTGAGGTGATCTAATGTTTAAAACATTTCAGAACGCATTGAAGGTAAAGGAAATAAGGCAGAGGCTTTTATTTACCTTCCTGATGATGATCGTTATAAGGCTCGGCTGTCAGCTTCCCGTTCCGGGCGTTGACAGGGAATATTTCTCCAACTGGTTTGCACAGCAGACAGGAGATTCGTTCAACTTCATCGATGCCTTTACGGGTGGATCGTTCTTAAATATGTCGGTGTTCGCACTTAACATCACACCTTATATCACATCCTCGATCATAATGCAGCTTCTTACGATAGCGATACCCAAGCTTGAAGAGATGCAGAAAGAGGGTGAAGACGGAAGGAAGAAGATCGCATCCATTACACGTTACGTGACCGTAGGTCTTGCTCTTATCGAATCGACTGCAATGGCGATCGGCTTCGGTAACCAGAAAGTGCTTGAGAATTTCAATTTCTTAAGCGTACTTACGGTAATATGTGCTCTTACGGCAGGTTCTGCTTTCCTTATGTGGATCGGTGAGCAGATCACTGACAAGGGTATAGGAAACGGTATTTCAATAGTACTTACAATTAATATTATCTCGAGGATACCTCAGGACTTCACTTCGCTGTATGCGCAGTTCATGAAGGACAAGAGCTTCGCAAAGGCATTTATCGCCGGTATCATAATCGTTGCGATAGTTCTTATTACGGTCATCCTTACGATAATACTGAATGGTGCAGAGCGAAGGATACCTGTACAGTATGCCAAGAAGGTGCAGGGAAGAAAGGTAATGGGAGGACAGACATCGCATATTCCTCTTAAGGTAAACACCGGCGGTGTTATCCCGATCATCTTCGCTTCGAGCCTTATGCAGCTTCCGGTTGTTATAGCTTCCTTCTTCGGAAACAATCAGCAGGGAGCGCTCGGAACCTTCCTTCGCGTTATGAGCTCGAGGAACTGGTTCAAGAGAGAGAACTGGGTATATTCAATAGGTGCTCTTATATATGTTATCCTGGTAATATTCTTCGCTTACTTCTATACTTCGATAACCTTCAATCCGTTGGAGATCGCAGATAACATGAAGAAGCAGGGCGGTTTCGTTCCGGGAATAAGGCCCGGAAAGCCTACCAGCGAGTACCTTACGAAGATACTTAACTACATCGTATTCATCGGTGCCGTTGGTCTTATAATCGTAGCCATCATACCTATCTTCTGTAACGGTATGTTCGGTGCGGATGTATCCTTCGGCGGAACATCACTGATCATTATCGTAGGTGTTATCCTTGAGACGATGAAGCAGGTTGAGTCAATGATGCTCGTAAGGAATTACAAGGGATTTCTTGATAATTGATAACTGATAAATAATGCGCTGAAGACAAGGCTGAGTGGCCTTGTCTTAACGCGTGTTTTGCAGGATTCTTAAGGCTTTATCCCATAAATATCGAAAACTATGGGTTTTTGGGAACAGAGACGGGGATCCCATGACGGAGGGTTATGAAAATGAAGATAATAATGCTTGGAGCACCCGGAGCAGGCAAGGGAACGCAGGCGAAGATGATCGCCGAGAAGTATTCGATACCTCATGTTTCAACGGGTGACATTTTCAGGGCAAATATCAAGGATCAGACCGAACTTGGTATGGAAGCCAAGAAATATATGGATCAGGGACTTCTGGTACCCGATGAGCTTACTGTTAAGATCCTTCTTGACAGGGTTGCCAAGGATGACTGCAAGAACGGCTACGTGCTTGACGGATTTCCGAGGACCATACCTCAGGCAGAGGTGCTTGATGAAGCAATATCAGGAAATAAGGATGGAATCCTGACGGATTCCTCTGATGCCTCAAAGCCGGCGGGCTCCCCCGACACTGAGGTCGGGGGCGGTATTGATTTCGCGATCAATGTGGATGTTAAGGATGAGAACATAGTTAAGAGGATGTCGGGACGCAGGGCATGCTTAAAATGCGGAGCAACTTACCACATCGAGCATATACCGCCGAAGAAGGAAGGTATCTGCGATAAGTGCGGAAGTGAGCTGGTGCTTCGTGACGATGATAAGCCCGAGACCGTACAGAAGCGTCTGAACGTTTATCATGAACAGACACAGCCTCTTATTGATTATTACAATAAAAAAGGAATATTAAAGGAAGTTGACGGATCGCAGGATATGAAGGATGTATTCAGTGCGATAGTTGCTATCCTTGGAGAATAAAAATGGCAGTTACGATAAAATCGCCCAGAGAAATAGAACTCATGAGGGAAGCCGGGAAAAGGCTTGAATATGTACATAACAAGATGGCTGAGATCATTAAGCCCGGCATATCCACATGGGAGATCGATAAATACGGGGAGAGACTGATACGCGAGCAGGACTGCATACCGAACTTTCTGAATTATAACGGGTTTCCGGCTTCGATATGTGTATCGGTAAATGAAGAGGTCGTACACGGTATCCCCAGCAAGGACAGGATCATAGGCGACGGCGATATAGTAAGTCTTGACTGCGGTCTCATATATAAAGGATATCATTCGGATGCGGCAAGGACACATGCAGTCGGAAAGGTCGATGAAAAGGTGTTAAAGCTCATGGAGAGGACAAAACAGTCATTCTTCGAAGGGATAAAGAAGGCAACCGACGGAGCTCACCTTTACGATATCTCAAATGCGATCGCAGATTACATAGAGCCTTTCGGATACGGTATAGTAGAGGCCCTTGTGGGACACGGTATAGGAACGGTGCTCCATGAGGATCCGCAGATCCCGAACTTCAGACAGAGGCGGAGGGGACTTAAACTCAAGGCAGGCATGACACTTGCGATAGAGCCGATGATCAACTTAGGTACCGCCGAGGTCGAATGGCTTGATGATGACTGGACAGTAGTGGCTGCAGACGGACTTCCGTCAGCGCATTATGAGAATACGATACTGATAACGACCGGTGAACCGGAAATCTTGACTTTAGACAGATGGTAGGAGGAACGCGAAAATAATGTCAAAGACAGATGTAATTGAACTTGAAGGAACTGTTATAGAGAAACTCCCCAACGCGATGTTCCGCGTTAAACTTGAGAACGATCATGAAGTTCTGGCTCATATAAGCGGCAAACTTCGCATGAATTTTATCAGGATCCTGCCGGGCGATAAGGTAACACTTGAGATGTCACCTTACGATCTGTCCAAGGGAAGGATAATCTGGAGAGATAAATAGGCTCTCAGCACAAGTTTTTATTGATATTCAACACAAGCTGTGTTAGAATATACAACGGTCTTTTCAAAAATGGATTTTTTTTTGAGAGAGGAGGTTTAACGTGAAGGTTAGATCATCAGTAAAACCAATTTGCGAAAAGTGCAAAGTAATCAATTATTAA
>JAFSZZ010000060.1 GCA_017458765.1 Lachnospiraceae bacterium
CTTGTTCTTCATATACATAAGTGCATCGGAATAACCGTTCCAGCGTCCTACCGCATAAAAGAGTGCGAGGGTGGCAAAAACCGGTTTACTGAGCGGCAGATATATCGCAGTAAGGATCCTGAAATACGATGCACCGTCTATCTGCGCCGATTCTCTCAAACTGTCCGGTATACCGTAGAAAAAGCTTCTCATGATTATCATATTATAGACGCTTAAGCAGCTCGGCAGTATGAGTACCAGCGGATTACTGAGCAGTCCCAGTGAATTCATGAGCAGATAGTTCGGTATCGTACCCGCATTGAAAAACATCGTGATCGTTATGATCACATTTATAAATCCTCGTCCCTTAAGATCCTCATAAATGAGCGGATATGCGCAGAAGGCCGTCATTGTGAGCGATACCAGAGTACATATGACCGTAAGAAATACTGTCCAGAAGAACGACTTGATATACTTGGAATCCTTAAGTACCGTGGTGTATGCATTGAAATTGATCCCCTTCGGGAGCAGATACACCTCATGTTTTACCAGTGCGTCCGATGAACTGAGTGACTTGGCAAGGAGGTTGATCATCGGGAGCACGCAAACAAGGCAGACGATAACACATATCGCAACAAACACCCAGTCACCAACTCTGGCCTGTTTTGATTTGATGATCCTGTTCTCTTCCATTACCAGATCCCCCTTTCTCCCAATTTTCTTGATATCCAGTTCGCAAGAAGAAGGAATATAACGCAGATTACCGACTGGAACAGACCGACTGCAGTTGTAAGCGAGAACTGGAGTCCCTTTATACCGTTCTTATATACGAAGGTCGCGATAACATTGGCCACCTTCATTACGAGGTTATTCTGGAATGCATAAGGTCTGTCGAAACTGCTGCCCAGAATATTTCCGAGGTTCATTATAAGAAGGACAACGATCGTGGGTCTTATACCCGGAAGAGTTATATGCCACATCTTCTTGAACCGTCCCGCCCCGTCAACCGAAGCCGCTTCATACAGTTCCGGGCTTATCCCTGCTATGGCAGCCAGATATACGATCGAATTCCAGCCAAAACTCTGCCAGACGCCCATTCCTATATAAGTTGCCACCCAGTGTGACGGATCGTTGAGAAAGGGAACCGAATCCCTGCCCATCGCATTTATGACCTGGTTGACAAGCCCGTTCGTGGGCGCAAACAACTGGAGCGCAAGACTCGATACTATTACCCACGAAAGAAAGTGAGGCATATATGCTATAGTCTGGGTTATCTTCTTAAATCTCCTGAAACAGAGTTCATTCAATATAAGTGCAAATATGATCGGTGCGGGGAAACCGCAGATAAGATCCAAAAGATTAAGTACAAGGGTATTACGAAGTGCATTTATAAAATCCTTATTTGAGAATGCCTTGATAAAATACTTCATTCCGTGCTTGGCTGCAAGCGGCATCCTGAACGGACTCATCCCTATCTTATATTCCTTGAACGCTATCTGGATATAAACCATCGGGATATACTTGAATATTATGAGGTATGCCATCGGAAGCAACAGCAGCAGATACAGCTGCCAGTATTTCTTCAGATATACCGATGCACCGACCTTCTTCTTAGACAGAGCAACCGTCGTATCGTTTTTCTTCATACTCTTCCTCTCCCCGTGCATTTTCTTTCGCCGCTCATCCGGTCACATGTATTCGGAAAGGCTGTTGCGGCCGATATTCTTGTGTACTTGTATGTAAGTATATTACTATGCTTCTTTTCTTAATTCCATTAGTACTTACTGACAATTAATCAACCGGAAATTTGTCTAATCTGGCTAATCTGTTTTGGCATTAATGGGATCAGATGAAGGGCGATCAGACAGTTGTAAAAAAAATTTAAATTTATTCTAAAAATATGGACCTGTCGGTGTCTGAACAATGTCTTTATAAATAAGAAGGAAAATCCCATTCACTAACATCTTTTGGAGGTTTTAATGAAAGCAGATAAAACAAAAAAAAACAGTGAGAAGCTTATAGGCGGTATCGCGACACTTGCTGTGCTTTCTGTATGTTCACTTGTATATTTCGGTTCACGGACAGACCGTGGAAGTTTTGACGAGCCTGCTCCGGAAGGGATCGCTTTCGCAGCTCCCGACGTTTCGGACGGATATGTACAGATCGATGACACTCCTGTTCCGCTTTCTGACTCGCCGTTGTATGAAGATGAGCTTCTTGCTGAAGATGAGCCTTTATCCGGTGGGGATACTTTGAGCGAGGAACTTCTTTACGAAGGTTCAGCTGCGCTTAATGAAGATGACCTTCTTGCCGAAGAAGATACACTCGAAGGCGGAATGCTCACTGATGACCCGGTTCCGGGCAATACAGGCAATGAAGAATTGCTTATCGAAGAACCGGCCGGGAGTAATTCCTCCGGGAAAAATAATAAGAAATCCGAAAAAAAGGCTGAGGAATCCGCCAAAGATAACAGCATCGGCGAAAACGGCAAGAATTCTTCCGGTCAGAATAAGAACGATACTAAGGATAACAGTGATAAAACCGATGAAGGGACCGCTGCATTGGATGGAATGATGCTTAAGAAGATAAATGATCTGAGAGCATCTGTCGGTGCAGGTAAGCTCAGCATCGACCCTACTCTCAGTAAATATGCGGAAATACGTGCACAGGAAGCTTCGGTGAACTGGTCACACACGCGTCCGAACGGTACTCAGGGATGCGACATGATCTCATCAAGCAAATACCGTGCTGAGAACTTATCGTGCCGCAGTTATTCCTCATACGGAAACACCATAAAGGAGCAGGAAAACGCTGCAGATGCAATGTTTGATAATCTGAAATCAAGTTCTTCTCATTACGACAATATGACATTTAAGAACTTTACCAAGATCGGTATCAGCACATATATCACAAAAACAAAGGATGGCAAGACACGTCTTACCACCGCATACCTTTTCAGCAACTGATATAAAAACATTAAAAGATAAAAAAAGCTTTTTATAATCTGTATATCCCCGGACTCATCGGCAGCCCATCGGAATTATATATGAGGGCTCCGCTGTTTGTCTGCGAATAACAGTATCTTATCTCCTTTATCGTACGGTCCGTGTCTTTAACACTTAGAACCAGCCTGTCCTTAAGCACGGTAACATCTGCAGGCTTATTGTTCCCGGCATCATCTACTATCCTGAAATCTGTAACGATACCGTCTGAACCTCTTCCGTTAACTTCTCTTGTCTGCATACCGTCTCCGACATGCGACATGTCAAGTGTGATCTCGACATCCCCGTCCTTCTTAACACACATGAATTTCTCAATCCTTGGCCCCGAATATTCAACATCCATGCCGCACCGGTAATGCGCTGCCAAAAGCGCAAGTCTGCGTCCCAGCTCTCTCTTACCCTGAGGATGGAGATCGTTATCCTCTCCAAGATCTATTGTGACTATGGAATCAGAGTCCGGAAGTTCTTCCGCCAGCTCGCGCAGTATCTCTCTCATTCCATGCCAGGCCTCCGATGCGGGATCGTTATCGATCGTAAAGTTCGGGAGCTGCACTACACCCGCGAAAAGCCCGGAATCGTTCCATTCCTTCCTGTAGCCTTCCACCATACGGGTGAAGAGATCCGTATACTCATCCCTCTCTTCACAGTCGGATTCCCCCTGATACCAGTTAAAGCCTCCGATAGTATATTTATGGCACGGTGCCGTCATCGCATTATAAAGTCCTGTCGGCTTCCAGCTGATAAAATCCTGATAGTATGCCGGCTCATCACTTACCGCACCTATCTTATACTTCCATGTACCTGCAAGTTCGATAGTACCGTTTTCATTAAATATCCTGTATTCCTTACCCGGTGTGAACCTGGCCGCCACATGTGTCGCGCCCGGATACCCGACGAGATATTCACTCTTCATCCTTACCGTAACATTGTTCATACCCTCGTGAAGAAGGCCCTGCGGTATGTCATATTTCCTCGGCGGATACTGATACTCAGTCTGCCCCACCAATGTTCCGTTCACATAGGTCTTATCACTGTCAACTATGGTTCCGAGCCACAGCCGTGCGCTCTTACCCGCCATATCGGCAGGGACATCAAAGGTTTTCCTGAAATATATACAGCCAAGGGTATCACCTATAACCGTATCCTTAAAAAATGCCGGAAGTTCAACCGTATCCCAGTCACTGTCATCAAGATCGGACGACTCCCAATGCTCCTTCAGACCGGTATCTTCGGAATCCAGCCTGTTATGCCATTTGGCGACTTTCTCCGTATTATCTTTGAGCACAGCATCTCTGAATTCCTGCGGCGCATATTTATCGGCAAGCGCAAGCTTATCATCATAACCTTCAAGCATTTCCCTGCTCATCCAGCAATGTACTTTCGATCCGCCCAGACTTGCATCTATATATCCGACAGGAATGCCCGTCATTTTGTTGAGTTCACGTGCGAAAAAATACGCCGTTGCCGAAAATTCCGAAATATATTCCCTTGCCGGGCGTCTCCATCTGCCGGTCTGGCACTCCCTGACCGGTGCCGTAAAATCCAGTGCTTCGCTTATCTTAAACGACCGCACATCCGGATAGTCACAATTAACCATTTCATCAGGATACCTGTCCCTTACGCGTATCATCGTAAGTTCCATATTGGACTGTCCCGAACAGAGCCACACCTCTCCTATGAGAATGTCCTCTATGGTCACACTTCCTCCCGCATCATCACTTATCTCCATTTTATAAGGTCCGCCGTAATGATGTGGATTAAGCCAGACTTCAAAGTAACCATCCGAATCGGAGATCGTCTTATAAACATCATCAAGAAACGATATCTCGATGTCTCGTCCCGGTGCATCATAGCCCCAGATACGTACCTTCCTGTCCCTCTGAAGGACCATTCCGTCACTTATTAACCTTGGCATCCTGAGATTGCTCATATTTTTCCTCTTATTCCTTAACTCCGCCTATTGTAAGTCCTGTTACGAAATATCTCTGCAGGAACGGATACAGACATACTATTGGAAGCATGGTAGCAACCGTAACAGCCGCACGTATAGTGATGGGTGTTATGGTGTTTGCACCCGCATTCTTTGCATTTTCTGCACTTCCGCTCTGCTGCATAACTGATGACAGGAGCTTCATCAGCTCGTACTGAAGTGTTGTATACTGTGTCTTCATACGGTTATAGAGCATTGCATCAAACCATGAATTCCACTGCCATACCGCTATAAAAAGAGCAACCGTCGCATACACGGGTTTACACAGCGGAGAGATGATATCCTTAAATATCGTGAAATATCCGGCACCGTCAAGCTGTGCAGATTCCTCTAAACTTTCCGGAATACCTTCCATATATGTCCTCATTACAAGCATATTAAAGGCACTGATCATTCCGGGTACCCAGTATACATTAAAGGTTCCGGTAAGTCCGAGATTCTTATACAGCAGGAAGATCGGGATCATACCGCCGTTCACATACATTGTTATAACCCAGAACAGTGAAAGCTGGGATTTGAACAGGAATCTCTTACGGCTTACAACAAATGCGAGCAGTGCATTTGCAAACAGGGATGTCAAAGTAGCAAGTACTGTCCTTGCTACCGTGACCTTGGCACCGGTCCAGATGTTCTGCATTGCAAATACCGTTTTGTAATTCTTCATCGAAAACCTGCGCGGCCATAAATATATACCGCCTCTTACGGCATCAATACCGTCATTGAACGACAGTGCTATCGTATTTATTACGGGATAAAGCGTGATCACCACGAAGGAAGCCAGGAATACGACTACAATGATCCCGAATATCTTATCGCTTACAGGCTTGCTTACCTTATATTCTTTCTCATTCATATCTCGATCCCTCCTAGAATAATCTTTCTTCGCTGTATCTCTTGGCTACTCCGTTGGCAATGAATATGAGCATTATACTTACTACGCTCTTAAACAGACCGGCAGCAGTACCGAGGGAATAATCGTTCTGGGATATACCCCATTTCAGGACGTAGATATCGATCGTCTGTGATACCGACTGTACGAGACCATTTCCCAAAAGATACTGTACCTCAAAGCCCGCGTTCAATACGTTTCCGACATTCATAAGAAGCAGTATAAGGAAGGTCGGCTTAATGCCGGGAAGTGTTATATACTTTATCTTCTGCAGTCTGTCGGCACCGTCAATGGAAGCAGCTTCATACAGCGAAGGATCTATTCCGGTGATCGCCGCAAAATAGATGATAGCATTAAATCCGGTCTCCTTCCAGCAGTTCGCAAAAGCAACTATCCACCAGAAGTATTTCGGGTGAGCAAAGAAGTTGATCGCCTGCTTGATCACACCCATTCTCATCAGCACATCATTGACGATACCTGTCGGAGACAGGGAAACATGAAGAATACCGGTAACAACTATCCATGAAAGGAAGTGAGGCAGGTAGGATATGGTCTGAATGGGTTTCTTTATCCAATTCCTCCTTACTTCGTTCAGGATAATGGCAAAAAGTACTGCCATTATCGTCGTAGATACAAGGTTGATAACGCCCATGGCAAACGTATTTCTGATAACCTTAATAAATGTGTCATCTTCAAAAAGAAACTTAAACTTATCAAGCCCGACAAACTTGGAACCGAGAAGTCCCTTCTTCGGCTTGTAATTCTGAAATGCCATGATCCAGCCTGTCAACGGCCAGTAATAGAAAATGATACCGTAAACGACCATGAAAAAAGAAACGATCATAAGAAAGCTCTGTTTCTTCATCTCTTTGAGAGTTATCGGTATCTTTTTTGATTTTACCGCTTTTTCCCGGGCCATAAATCCACTCCTCTTATCTTATCTTTCTGATTTTTTCTGCATAAAGGGGGCAGCAACTTACGTCGCGCGGTTGCTGCCCCTATATTAATATCCCTATCTGATCAGGATACGCTTGCGTATCCTGCCGCGCCGGATCCGATCAGCGTCAGCTGATATCTTCCTGACGGATCCGTGTGCATTTATCACACATTCAAGCGAACTGGTTTACTTGAATGTATCAAGGATCTCCTGCATCTCTGCCAGGAAGTCCTCAGGCTTGCAAGCTTCATATGCTTCCATATATTCTCCCCAGCCCTTGTCGAAGTCCTTAGCCATAACGACCTTCGGAAGCCACTCATGCTTGCACTCACCCATCTTCGTCCAGGCTACACCACCGGGTGTCTCTGTAGTGAAGTTGTTAGAGTATGAATACATCGGGAACCAGGGACCGTTGGTCTCCTGAACCGAACCGATCATCTGAGGATAAGTAGTTACGCCGTATGCATCGAAGCAGTCCTTAAGAGGCTTAGCCATATCGTTCATGAACTCTGAAGGCTGTTCTTCAGGCTTGTTCGCATTCTTACCGTCACGGCTTGTTCCATGCCACTGAGGGAAGTATGAATACTGACATCTGTGAGCCGCCTGATATGAAGTATCTGCCCAGTTCTGTCTCTGCTCATCCGTACGATAGAATAATCCGTCATCATCTACGTTGTAGTCAACATCCTTAACACCCCAGAATCTGAGATCATGGAGTTCCTGATCCATTGCACAGTCTACAAGGAATTTGAACGCTGCATCGGGATCCTTACAATCTGTTGTGATCGCGATACCCGAAGCCTGGTTAACGGTATCATCATAAGTATGCCATCTGTTCTCCATGCCTGCCTTTGTCGTAAGACCAAGAGGAACATAGTTGCAGCCCTTAGCATCAAGACCTGTCTGCTTGAATACATCATTTACTGTGTAAGCGAAATCCCACCACTGGTCAACCATACCAAGAACACGGCCTGTTGACAGCTTAGCGATGTACTCATCATATGTCTGTGTGAATGATTCGGGATCTACGAAGCCCTTCTGATATTCTTCATTAAGCTTCTTGAAGTATGCGATGGTATCTTCTGAAGTATTGTAATCCTTGATTGTCATATCTGTCTTATCAACGATAACGGAACCGTCATTGGGATATCCTGCAAGGAACTGTCCTGCATTCTCAAGACAGAAGTATCTCCAGTCTTCGCAGAGGATGGTATAAGCCATGTTCTCTGTTCCGTCTTCCATTGTAGGATTAGCTGCAATGTAATCCTCTAAGAGTTTGAAGTACTCATCCATTGTCTGGATCTTCGGATAACCTGCCCACTCAAGAACACGTACCTGGATCCAGAATGCTTCGTCGTTATGTGTTGTCTGCTTGGTCTCGCCCATTGTGTTTCCGAAAGGATTGATCCAGTAGATATGACCGTCGGGCTGACGGAACTTCTCCCACTCTTCAGGAGTGAACCACTCGTTCTTGAACTCGGGATACTTGTCAATGTAATCATCAAGCGGAATAAGTGCATCGGCATCGATGAGAAGGTTCATTTCATCAGAGTCGATAAAATCAGGATACTCGCCGCCTGCAATAAGTGTACCTGTAGCTTCCGATGCTGTCTGTCCGGTAAGCCATGTTTCCTTAACCTTAACGCCCCACTTGTCTGCGATCATCTGAGCGATCTCATTGTCGTCATTGATCTCAGAACCGGGCATGGTGATGAACATCGTGAATTCCTTAACATCACCTGATGCTTCAGATGCATCCGCAGTATCTTCCGCTGCTGCATCATCACCTGCGTCTGCTGTCTCGGTAGTGTCAGCTGCACCTGTATCTGCCGGTGCGGGTGCCTCAGCTGCTCCGCCGCAGCCTGCAAGCATACCTACCATGAGAGCCGAACTCAACAATAAAGCTGTGATCTTCTTTAACTTCATATTCTTCCTCCCTAAATATGTTAATAGTTCCCGGGCAAAACCCGTGATACCATATTAATCCTTTATGATCTTTCAAACCACGGAGAAATTCTATAAAAAGGGGGGAGAAAATGCAGATACAATATATAGTGGTTCTTCTACTCCAAACCACTATTTCTGCGATATTTTGCCGGAGTGCACCCTTTGAGTTCGATAAATTTCTGGATAAAATAGTCTGTATCCTTATACCCTACTTTCTCGGCTATCACGGGTATCTTCTCGTCAGTCTTAAGCAGCATTGAAGCCGCTTCGCTTATCCTTACCGAGCAAAGATAGTCTTTGAAAGACTGATCATATTTCTTTTTGAACAGCTGACCCAGGTATGATGAGTTTACATAATATTTCCTGCTCAGATCCTTCAATGTAAGATTATCGGCAAAATTTGCTCTGATCTCATGCTCTATCTCCTGGAGGATACCGCGCGAGACATTCTTACGAAGCTGTACAAGATATTCGGCATAAGATATGGCAAATCTCTTAAGATGTGTCCTTGAGCCCCTTATCTCCCCCGACTCATAAACATTATCACTTATATAGGAAAGAACCTCTTCCTGATCGACGCTCTCATCCTGTTCAACCGCAAGATGTATGAGCCTGAACAAAAGATAATTGAGATTTAAGTCAAATACATCCGTGCTCATGCCACGATCCCGGGTCTCATCATACAGCACGTCAACACTTCTGTTTATCTCGGTGATATCATTCTGTTCAACAGCAGCTATGAGGGAATCAAGCTGTTCCTTAAGCAGCATGATCCTGCCCTGCGGCACATTTATCTCATCTCCGTAGGTTTTTATATCCTGATCGCTCCTGAAGGTACGAAGTGCACGCAATACAGCCGTCATGCCCGTCTCATCATGTTCGCTTTCCCTCATTCTTGCAGCCCGCTTCAGTATATCAGTAAGTTCTTCCCTGTCTATTGGTTTTAAGAGGTAATCCATTGACGCATACCTTATCGCCTGCTGGGCATACTTAAAATCATTATACCCGCTGAGTATGACAAAATATGCATCGGACAGCCCTTCCTCCCGGATACGCTTAAGGAGGTCAAGACCTGTCATGACGGGCATGCTGATATCGGATATCACCATATCCACCTGTTCACTTTTAAGGTATTCATAGGCTTCACCGCCGTTTGAAGCCATCTTTACTATCTCATATCCGAGCGCATTCCAGTCTATCAAAACCTCGAGTCCCTGCATTATGAACGGCTCATCATCAACAAGCATTACCTTCATCATATCTTCTTCCTCACTAAGGCTCACCGGCCTCTACAGAGTGATCTTCAGTGTATCAAGAGGGATACATATTAATATCGTCGTACCTGTACCCTTTTCACTTTCAAGGATGACCGAAGCCCGTCCGCTTGTCAGCATCTTAAGACGCAGGCTGGCATTTATCATGCCCACATGTTTGCCTTCTTTAAGATCATCTATCGTACACTCCCTCATACGCATGTTAAGCGCATCAACCTCTTTTTGTTCCATGCCGTCACCCGTATCCTCAACCTCCATATACAGATTCTCATCCTGCTCATACACCCTTATATAAATACGTGTTGCGCCGGCCTTGTTTTCGGCACCGTGAACACAGGCATTCTCAACAAAGGTCTCAAGAGTGAGCTTTGGCATATAATAATTCTCACAGCCGTTCCGTACGCTTATCTGATAATTAAGCTTATCACCGAATCGGTATTTCTGAAGATCAAGATAGGCTTCCACAAACTTAAGTTCTTCCTTTATCCTGACATAATCATCCGACCAGTCAACATTCTGACGCTGCAGGATTGCCAGCCTCTCGATCATACGGGCAGTCTCATCTTCATGCTTTATAAGGCTGTGCATACGGATGCTCTCAAGAACATTGAACAGGAAATGGGGATTGATCTGCGAATGGAGTGCCAGGAGCTCTGCCTGCTGCCTTGCTATATCGATCTCCTGCTTTTCAAGCCTGTCCTCATATACTGTCTTTATAAGATCCTTAAGCCTTATGACCATGCGGTTATAATTGCGCATAAGGCTTCCTATTTCATCCTTTCCATGCACATCCTCTATGATCTCAAGACTTTTCCTGTCCTCATTCACATTGTCAAAAGAATCACTCAGGGTCCTTAAACGGCCTACGAACGAAACATTGATCACATACATGAGTATCAGCGGTAGCAGGATATTTACAAGCACGAGCAACAGAAGTATCGGCAGGTGATCCCTCATCCATATTCCCACTGCGTCTTCATCTTTCCCTATCAGTACCCGGAGTTTAAGCCCGCATAGTTCAAAATCGTTTTCGTACGCAAAGCGTTCATCTCCGGTAAGATATGAAAACGGAGTTATGACATCGGTATAACCCATGTTTGAATACAGTATCTTATCTCCCTCGCACAGAAAAACGGGTACTGAATATTTCATATCGTTAAGACGTCTTACCATGGCACCGTAATCAATATCAACCTTAACATACTTCCTGTATCTTAAATCCTTGAAGTAGTCGAGCTTCCTTACTATCGCGAGGCGCTTCTTGATGGGGTCGGTCCGGTGTTTCTCTCCCAGAAAATAACTTACCAGCGCAGCATCCGAACCTGCATTTTTCACTGTCTCCATCCAGGGTTCCTCTTCCTGCGGCGCTATCTGTCCGAATGTCCCTCCGCTTATGATAGTCGGATTATCCGTGTACATGGTCACTATCAGATCACTGCTTTCTAAGTTTATCTTGGCAAACGGATTCGTAAGAATGCTGTAACGCGCATCATAAAAATCCACTGCTGAAGAGTATTCACGGTCAAGGAACTCGCTTATAGCTCTGTTTATAAGTAATCCGGTCGTCGGCCGGACAGCGCTCTCGACCGTGCTCCTCACATCAGCTTCCAGAGCCGAGGCAATATTTCCCATCTCATACTGCTGTTTTGAGTTTTCATCCTGTCTTATGATATAGATGATCACCGCATCCGTAACAAAAAGAGGAAGCAGCACGCAGAATACAAACAGCACGATAAGTTTGCGCCGTATAGTCAGATCATCCATTATCCCTTTAAACTGTAATCTTACTTTTGCCATACATATCATTGTATCATATAAGTCACTGTCGGGACATACAGTTAAAAGAAATCAAAATAAAGAACCGGACACCTTCCCACGGTATCCGGTTCTTTATCTGCGGCATTGCTAGCTTATGCCGTTACATCCAGCGCACCCTCGGCCTGCATTGCCCGTGCACCGTCATTCATGTTCTCGTACACATTTCGTACTGCCTGATCCGCGAACGGATCCACATCCATAACTCTTGAAGCGTTCATCCTGCCCATCTGCATCTGCATTCCCACGATGTCCACGAAGTTCTTCGTTTCTCCCATCTTCAGAGGGTTCTCATTGGCTCCCACGCTTTCAGACAACCCCGAAAAGTCCGACTTCGAAGCTGTGAGATCGTTCCCGATGCCCTTGATCTTACCCAGGCTGGCTGAACTGACTGCATTTGTGTTGTAAATATAGGGGCTTGCTCCCACCGCACCTATTCTCATAGCGCCTCCTAAACGACTTTCTTCATGTCACATTCTTCGCTATTTGTAATCATTTTACCCCGTTGACACTATATAGTCAAGTACTTTTTTATATTCTGTTCATTCGCCTGTCCTTGGCCCGTAGTAATTGAACAGAAGCATCGTGATATCGTCAAACTGTTCGGCATCACCGACAAAATCATCAATATCCGTACGTATCGCTTCTAACGTTTTCTCCAGATTTTCGGGATCGCTCCTGTTTAGCACATCGAGCATGCGATCTGTTCCGTACAGCTCATTTTCGGTATTGGTGGCTTCAGCCACACCATCGGTGTAAACATAGATACTGTCACCGGGTTCAAGTTCAAATTCATGCTGTTTAAACGGGATACCTTCCATAGTGGCAACAGCCGGTGAATGCTTGTAAATGGATAGTTCAAAGCTTCCGTCCTTACGCTTTATGGCAGGATGCTCATGCCCCGCATTTGCGGCCCAGCCCTTACCGGTGCTGAGTTCTACTATGGCCAGCCATACCGTAACAAACAGTTCGGCTTCATTACCCTCACACAACTGGTCGTTCACATCCTCAAGTATCTCACCCGGCAGTCCTCCCTGGAGGGTACGTGTCTTTATAAGCGTCTTTGATATCACCATAAACAGTGCGGCCGGAACACCCTTGCCGGACACATCCGCCATTACAAGAGCGATATGATCATCATCTATCATGAAGAAATCATAGAAATCCCCTCCGACCTCCTTGGCAGGATCCATGGTAGCATAGAGATCGAATTCCCTGCGTTCGGGGAAAGGAGGAAACTTCCTCGGAAGCATATCCGCCTGTATCTTGGTCGCAACGTTAAGCTCCGCTCCGATACGCTCCTTCTCAGCCGTAACATGCTGCAGATCTATCATATAATCCCTTAATTCGAGGATCATATCCGCGAACTGATCCGACAGGCTCCTTATCTCGTCATTTCCCGACTCGTTATGCCTTATCTCCTCCGCCACAGTGTCATCCTTATCATGGGAATACTTCACCACACTGCCCTCAAGATTGATTATGCGCAGTAGGAAGTTCTTTCTTATCAGTACGATCATAACAAAGATACCGAGCAGCATCACGATCACGGATCCCAGAAAATGCCTGACAACGGCTGTGATTATGGCTCTGTTGACACTCAGGACACTGACCTCCGAGCAGATAAGCCCTATCTTCTCACCGTTTATTACAAGCGGAGTGTAAAATGCATAAGTATGTCCGTATTCATTATCAAAACTATCAAAACGGTCCGGTTCCGTTCCCGTTTCCCATGTTTCCCACAGTACTTCATGTTTCGCATGATCTGTTTCCACGACGTCTCCGAGCGTCAGATAATCTTTTCCGTCTATCGTCTTTTTTCCGCGGATCGCATCTATCATATAACATACATTAAGATCATCCACCGGATAGACAAAATACGCATACGACAGGCCGAAGGAATCCCTGGCATCTTCAAGCATCGTCAGCCAGTAAGCATATTCATACTCTGCATATTGAAGCTTAAGCTCCTCATCAAGATCATCAAATACTATATCCTTACCATATACTTTACCCGGGTATTTCCGTGAGAATATAACTTCGAATTCCTTTTTCAGGGCTTCATAATCACCGGAATAATCATAAGGTATCAGCATATCCTGACTATGCTCACTGTAATAATCCTTGAATTCTGAAAATTTGATCCCTTCTCTCCTCATCTGGGATCCCACATATCCGTTCAGTTCCTTAAGATTGTTCTCACATTCCGTATGATACGCTTCTGTCTGATTTACATATGTAAAAACCGCGTTGATCACGATCGTAATAAACGCATAGATAGAGAACATTATGACGAAGCTTGTAATAAGGCTTTTCTTTCTTATATGCGCGCTGTTGTTCACTGTGATATCCTCCCGGTATAATAAGTATTTCCATCAGGTTCTGTTACATACGCCCGTATATATTTTATTTCATTAAGGACTTTTTTACAATCTGTGATATCTGCTTTTTATATTTTGACAAAAATGCCAGATGATCGTCCTCCGCTGCGTAAATCCCGTAAGCGCTCCCACGGCCCCCCGAATATCCTCTCCACGGATCATCCTTAAGCAAAACGGCCTCATCCGGGCTTAAGTCCGCCTGAGTGCAAAGCACTATACTGTCTATTCCGGCTCTTATCTTGCCCTCTATGCATATCGGGTTAAGAACGTTTAATGAATATACGAGATAGGTCTCCATAACGGAATGCAGCATGCGCTCATCCGCATCTTCCCCGAAATTACCCTTCAGATAATCCGTAAAATACAGCACCTCCGGGATCGTTTCGTCAAAAAGCCGTTCATCGTTAAGATCCGCCGTGTTCCTTCCGGCAAATATGGCAGCCGAAACAGCAATCCTCTCAGCCCTGTTCTCCTCTGTCCCGCTGTAGCTTCCGGGTTCTGGCGACTCGAGCATGATGAGTCTTCCGACTTTAAGACCGGCATCCTCAAGCTGTCTTGCAACCAGGTATGCGGCAGGTCCGCCCTGGGAATAACCTATCAGGATGTCTCCGTCACTGAATATCTCTCTTATGCCTTCGTAAAATGAAGCAACGGTATCATCCCACATTTCTTTCCTGTGAAGTTCATACTTTGAAAGTTCCTCTATAGTCATACCCGCAAAGATGCGGTACTTATCATCCGTGATCCCGTAAATGCGTCCGTCATACCCAAGTTCCCTGATCAAAGGAAGATAGCACAAAGACATACCGCCCGAAGGAGGGATGCAGAATATCGCCGGCCTGTCAGCCCTGCCATCCTTAAGCACGGTGACAGTATTATTCTTCTTATCCGATCCCCGCATCCTTTTTATGAGCAGTTCCCCAAACAGTCTCGGTGTCGGTGCCGCGGCAACATCCGCTATGCTTATATCATATCCGTCAAGTTCCGCAACAAACCTCATCATGTCAAGGGAGCTTCCGCCAAGATCGAAGAAGGAATCGTCCCTTCCTACCCTTTCAATACCCAATATCTTTTCATACAGAGATGCTGTCATTTCTTCAAGATAACCTGCCGGAGCCGCCTTATCTTCCGTAAACACAGGTACAGGGAGCTCATTTACGTCAATCTTGTCACTTGCGGTACGCGGAAGCACATCAAGTCTCGTGATGGCAACAGGTACCATATATGAAGGCAGCTTCTTCATCAGGTACATCCTTAACATTTCCGTATTTATCTCACCTTCACCGGTTATATATGCTGCAAGATAGGCCTCTCTCCCGCCATCGGAACGGCTTACGACAACTGCTTCCCTGACATTTTCGTATTCTCTTATGCGGCTTTCGATCTCACCGGTCTCTATCCTGAACCCCCTGATCTTGATCTGATCGTCATTTCTGCCCAGATAATAGATCTCTCCATCCGTATTGAAATAGCCCATATCTCCGGTACGATACATGCGCTCTTTTGTATAAGGATTCAACACAAAGGCCTGTTCATTCAGATCATCCCTGTCATGGTACCCTCTTGCAAGTCCCTTACCGCCAATGCAGATCTCTCCCTTCTGTCCGACACCGCACAGCTTATCATTCTGCATGATATACACCTTTTTGTTTAAATACGGCCTTCCGATCGGTATCGTCCCTGTTTTTCCGGGTACATATTTATAGGCAACGGCATTGACACATGCCTCGGTAGGTCCGTAATCGTTAACCATAAGTTCGGAATGCTTTGACCATCTTTCAAATATATCAGCATTGGCGGCATCTCCGCCCGCGCAGACTACTCCGAGAGTATCAAACTTTTCCGGGACAAGCGCCTGCAGGAGTGCATTGGTGGACGCAATATAGTTTACCTTATTATCCCTGCAGTACTGTGCCATGGCATCGGAGCTGCTCATTTTTTCCTTTGAGATCATGCAGACGGTGCCGCCCGCGGCAAGAGTTACAAAAAACTCAAATACCGATGCATCAAATACATAATTGGCCACCTGAAGAACAACATCTACCTTATGATCGTAGAATTCCATATTAGAGAATATCATCTCCGATAATGCCGCATGCTCTATCTCAACTCCCTTAGGTACTCCCGTTGTTCCCGATGTATATATCATATATGCCAGAGAACCCGCCATATCATTAAACGGCGGCTCTATCTTCTCGGAACCGTCTTTTTGTGAAAGCAGTTCGTCAACACACACGTCAAGTACCCTTATCCCGGCATTCTCAAACAGCTGCGTCCTTCCGTCTGACCTATCGTTTATATGACGCAACACGGCAACGGGTGAACAGTCTGAAAGGATGAATTCAATGCGTTCATCGGGATAATCCGGATCCAGCGGAACATATGCTGCTCCTGCCATAAACGAAGCGATCAGCGAAACGGGAAGCTCTATGCTCCTGTCTGTATAAACGGCAATGAAACGTTCACCGCCGAAGCCTATCATATCTGCAAGCCGTGAGCATACCGTCCATAACTGTCCGTAAGTCAGAGCATGTCCGTCCATTATCACCGCGAATTTTTCCTTATTATCGCGTACCTTATCATACAAAAGGTCAAGGAAGGTCACATTGGGGAATTCCCTGCTTTCACCCGATATATCCGAAAGCATTACTCTCCTCTCTGCTGCGGATATCCTCTCAAGTTCGCAGACCCTTAAGTTTTCACCGGAAACGATCTGCCGTATCAGGTTATCGTATCTGTCAAGAAGCATCCTGATATATGAATGTTCGTATCTAACGGAATCATACTGTATGTCGACAAGAAATCCTTCCTGCTCCTCAATGCTTACGGACAAAGGATAATCCACTTCTTCATGAATGGTCCTGATAATGCAGCTCTCGTCGTCCGTGCCGGCCGGATAATTCTCATAGACATAAAGGGATCTTACAAGAGACGAGCCTGTCTTACGCCGTTTTATGATCTTATGGAGCGGAACATCTTCATAGGACTGCATCCTTATATAATCTTCCTGCCTGTGCTTCATGAGATCGGATACATATGTATCCTTATCCCACTTTATCCTTACCGGTATCGTGTTTATGAACATTCCCACCGCATTCTCGATACCCTCTGTATCTATATTCCTTCCGGACACCGTTTCACCGAACACAACATCGTTCATATCATTCTCAAATCCGAGAAGGATACCCCATAATGTTCCGAAAAAGGTACTTGAAGTGATCCCTTTTTCTTTTGTGTATCTTCTTATCTGTTCCTCTTTATCTCCGGTCACGTTAAGAAAAGCATGATCTGCCGGCCCGCCGTTTTCGTTCTCACGGGGCTGCAAAAGGCCTGCGCCCTCGTTTATACCGTCAAGATATTCATCCCATCGTAAAAGCGATGTTTCCCTGTCCCTTTTTCCCGTGATCTTCAGGTAATCAGGATATGACATGTCCGCGGAAGCCTCGTTCATCACATCCGGATAGAGTTTTTCATAAGACTCCCCGCTGCCAAGCCTCCTGTAATATCTGACTATTGTATCTGTGAGTATGCGGAAACTCCACCCGTCAATGATGCTGTGATGCGACGACAAAAGCATTTCCGCCTTATCATTGTCTGTATCATCTGCATTGAGAGTCACTCTCAGCATGACATCCTTTTCGGGATCAAAGCCCCTCTTAAGATCATCGTCCGCTATCTCTTCCATGCTCTTTCCGCTTATCTCAAGATATTCCGGTTCTATCGCATTTTCCTTAAGTATTATCTGCCACAGCTCGTCAAAACCCTTTATCGCAAATCGTATCCTCAGCACATCAAACCGTGCAAAAGCAAGCCTTAAGGCCGATACAAAATCATCCTTCCTCCATCTGCCTTTTAATACAAGACGGTCCTGCAAAAGATACGCACCGGTATCCGGCTGCGTCGCAAGACGGTAGAGCATTCCCTGCTGAAGCGGCGTTGCAACTCCTATGGCAGCTATGTCTTCAGGCCGTACCACAGCCGTAAGCCTGCCCCATTCTTCCATGCTCATAAGACGCGTTACACACAGATCCGACGGAGATATAACTGTTCCTTCTTCCCATATCTCATCCGCCAAATGTTCAAGCGCCTTTATATAGTCATCGATAAATTCCCCGATCCTGTCTTTTGAATAGATAAGATCGTAGACGCATTCTATCCTTGATCCCGTATCATACGACCTTATATTGACGGATATCGTCTTAGGATCGGCATTTTCACTGTCTGATTCCTCACCGGCATATTCATCGGTGTATCCGATCGGATCCGCTTTTGTTACCCTGTCAGAGCCCAGGTAATTGAACACAAGTCCGCCCATTGTGATAAGGTCATCATACAGAAGCCCGTATCCTATACCGAAGTTTAAGACCGCTGCCATTTCTTCCTTGACATTAACGATCTGTTCATCCATATCTTCAGATACGGGAAACAGAACGGGATAAACGGTCGTGAACCATCCCACTGTCCTGTCGACAGGCAGCCCTTTGCCTGTATCCCCCCTGCCGTGGCTCTCCATCTGCATCATGACAGACCCTGCTCCGTTTATCTTATGAAGTGTCTTTACAAGCACAGCCGCAAACAGAGCATCAGGTCTCATCCTGTACCGGCCGGTGCTGATCTTTATGAGCCTGTCAGATATATCCTTCCCGATATCCGCCGTAATGATCCCGGAACCCTTTTTGCCGACAGTTTCACCCTGCATAAAATACTCAAGCAGGCTTTCATTTTCCTGTCTGTGTGAGATGATATCTGCGTGTACCCTCTCCCAGTACTCCTTCTCCGGCTTGAAATCAGGAGTTCCCGGATATTCGGAAAGCACCTTTGACCATTCCCCGAACGAAACGGTCCTTACCGGCAGTATTTCATTAATGCGTTCATAGCCGTTCCGGATCCCATCCGTTTTAAGCGCCGACTTATACAGCGTGTTTAAATCTTCCGATATTATCCCCCATGATACCTCATCGATCACATAATGATGGAAGGACAGGAAAAGCCTGTCACCCTCTCCCGATCTGAACAAAGCCGCCCGCATTATCCTGCCTTTTTCAGGATCCATGGAGGCATTAAGATCATCCATGATCTTTACTCTCTCCTTATCATCGGGATCTTTGTAAACAGGCAGCCCGATATCCTCAGTTTCCGAAACTTCCCGGATCCTTATGCTGCCGTCTTTATTAAGGATCATTCTCAGCATCCCGTGATGATATACAAGACCGTTCAGCGCCCATTTAAGCGCCGCTTCGCTTACATCCCCCTGTATCTTAAAAAGCACGGACTGATCGTAATGCGACGGATTTTTCATATACGCATTTTCAAACATCTTCATAACGGGCGTGGGGATGACCTCTTCATACTCTCTGTGGTCAGCCTGTTGCGTCTTTTTCATTCCGGCACTTATTCTGCGAATATTGCGGCTCTTAAGAATGCCGGCCGCATCAAGACCATAGCCCTTCTTCCTTAACAGGGACACTATCCTTATCGCCTTTATGGAGTCTCCTCCCAATGCAAAGAAGTCATCATCGATCCCGATATCCCCGGTACCAAGGACTTCCCTGAATGCTTCAAGGCAGTCTCGCTCTTCTTCCGTTGACGGAAGTATCCGCTCTCCTGCTTTTTGTGTCTTTACGTTATATGATCCCGGATCCGGAAGGGAATGTCTGTCTGTTTTTCCGTTTACCGTAAGCTTAAACTCATTGACGGGGATAAGTACGGACGGGACCATATATATAGGCAGACGTTTCTCAAGCTGTGCCCTTACAGCCTTAACCCCGTCATCCCTGCCGTCTTTGTCCTTTGGTATGTAATAACCGCACAGCTGCCGTTCTCCGTTCTCATCTTCGAATATAATGACGGCAGCATCACTTACTCCGTCAAGCGAACGGAGCACCGCTTCGGTTTCACCCGGTTCTATCCTGTAGCCGCGGATCTTGACCTGGTCATCCATCCGGCTTATGAACTCAATGTTGCCGTCCGGAAGAACTCTTGCCAGATCGCCGCTTCTGTACATCCTTCCGTTGCCGAACGGGTCCTTTACATACTTTTCATCCGTAAGAGCCGGCCTGTTCTTATAGCCCCTTGTAACCTGTGCACCCGCGATGCACAGTTCGCCCGGTACACCTACGGGACATAATCTGTCTCCCTGTAATATATATACTCTTGTTCCGGGCACTGCCCTGCCTATGGGAACATTTTCCTTAAATTCACCGGGCTCATACAATATCCTGCCATTTTTTGCGTACATGAAGCTTGTTGCATTTACCGTTGTCTCGGTAGGACCGTAAGTATTAAAGACTGTCCTGCCGGTGCTCCATGCCTTCAGAAGTGAGTTTTCGGGTGCTTCACCCCCGACATCGAGAAGCCTTAAGCTTTTTAACTTCGAAGGATCCATCAGTCTTAAAAATCCGGGTGTAAGGGATGCTACCGTGACCTTATGTACCTCGCAATACTCTGCCAGCCGTTCGGGATCCCTTACAATACTGTCAGGTATCAAACACAAAGTTCCGCCAACCGAGAGGATATGGAAGATATCCCATACCGACTGATCGAATACATAATTGGCAAACTGGAGCACCGTATCATTACCGTTAAGCTCATATATGCCTGTATATGCATCTATGAGTGCGGACAACTGCTCATGTTCAACAACCACACCCTTGGGTTCTCCCGTTGAACCCGATGTAAATATCATGTATGCATTCTGTTCCGGCAAAACCTCAGGTAAGATGATCCTCTCACCGGACTGCATATTTATCCCGTTAAGCAGCTTCTGTGTCGATATCTCGATAACAGAAAGGCCATCCGGCCCGTGAGTTTCAAAAATACCGGCATCCACAGCCGCATCACATATGATGACACATTCCACGCCGGCTTCCTTAAGCATGTAGTTCATGCGTTCAACAGGATATTCCGGAGATATCGGGATATATCCCGCTCCGGAACGCAGTATCCCGAAGATCGAGGCTATCATTCCAAAACCCCGTCCGGCTATAAGAGCAACCCAGCGCTCACTATCCGCTTTATCACCGCTGTTTTTTTCGTATATTGTCCTGAGTCTGCGGGCAATGATACCCGATGCATCAAACAGTTCCATATAAGTCATATGAGACTCACCGAAGATAAGCGCTATTTTATCCGGGTTCATTTCCGCCTGTCCAGCAAGCCTCCGGACTACGGTTTCCGTATTAAAGACCTGTTCCCGTGCGTTAAGAGATGCAAGAAGGAGATCCTTTTCCTTATCATCGATCATGGATATCCCGCCTATCATGCCGGGATCTTCCTTAATGCACTCGTTTAAGAGCATATCGTAATGCCTGCTCATAAAACCGATGCTTTCATCAAAAAACAGATCCCTGTCATATTCAAAAACAAAGGAATATGCGCCATCCTCCATGCCGGCTTCAAGCGTAAGATCATACATCGGCATCTCATCATACGGCCAGAAAAGCGAGGCCGGATGTCCGTCCATATCATCAATGGCACTGTCAAAGTCACGCATCACGAAAAAGACATCAAACAAAAGATGCCCGTGTGCGGTACGTCCGGTGCCGCCAAGTTCTTCATACACTTTCGCTATATCCTCAAGTGCCGCCTGCCTGTTATCAAGCATGAAGAGCACCCTGTCCCTGATCGTTTCAATAAATCCGGCCAGATCATATTCTTCATTTATATGCACAGAGATCGGCAATGTATTTGCAAACATACCCTGAAGACCGGATGTATGCTGCCCTCTCCCGTCAACCGCGGTTCCCAAAAGGAACCTGTCCTTTCCGGAATATCTGTATAACAGGATAGAAAATACCGAAACAAAAAACATATACGGAGTCACTCCGATAAGAGAGCATCTCTCCTTTATTTCACTGCTGCGTTTACAGTCAAGGCTCAGCCTTATGTGACCCGCCTTTTTCCTGCTGCCTTCTTCCTTTATCCCGTCATACGGAAGTCTCAGTCCTTCGGGATCTGTACAGCCTGCTATCTGTTCTTTCCAACCTTCCATACAGCGCACGTGATCGTCCGTAGTACGCCATGTGTATTCCCATTCTGCATACTCTTTCTGGTGGATCGTCTCTAACCCGGTATCCTCTCCGTTATAGAGTGCGACAAACTCACGGGCAAACAATGCCGTTCCTGTCCCGTCATTTATTATATGATGCCAGTAAAATATCAGTTCATTATCCTTTATACTCCACCGAAAAAGCGGAGCCTCTTCAAGCCTGTAAACATCCGGCACATCTTTGGTATATGCTCTTTCGACCGCTGTCCTTACCCAATCATCATCCGCAGGATGTATCATCTGTAATATCTCTGCACCCCTTATATCAAAACCGGTCCTCAGACTCTCATGGCGCTTGAAAAGTACGGCTAGTACATCTTTCGTCCTGCCGGAGGAGATCACTCCTTCCGTCTTTATGGCAACCGTCAGCAGATACGTCGGATCTCCTTCATTTAACAGTTTCTGCGCGGTATATATCCTCTCCTGTGCCCTGCTCACATGATAATCATCGCGCACCGGCAGCGCCTTATCCGGAACAGTCTTAAATCCCACCCCGCTGCCTTCTTTTTTCTTTTCATCTATCAGATCCGCAAGTTTTGAAAGAACCGATGCTTCCATGATCTCACGCGCTGTAACGGCACATGAAAGCTTCTTCTCTATCTGATACTGCAGCTGAGCGATAAGAAGAGAGTTGCCTCCTATACGCATATAATCATCTTTGCGGCCGATCCTGTCCATTTTAAGAAGTTCCCCGTAAACCGCCGCGAGAACTCTCTCCGTCTCATTTACGGGCTCTTCGTATACTTCCCTGTTAAGATCAAAATCAGGCTGCGGTAGCCTTCTATGATCCACCTTTCCGTTAGTATTAAGAGGGATCTTATCTATACGTATAAAAAAGGACGGGCACATATATGAAGGTTTGTACTTAAGCACATACTTCTCAAGTTCCCGTACATCAAGTTCGTGCTCCGACATATAATAAGCCGCTATGACTCTCTGTCCGCCTGCTTCCGGCGTTGCTATGACCACGTCATCGATCCCGTCATACTTCCTTAAAAGTTCTTCGATCTCCGCGGGTTCTATCCTTATCCCGCGTATCTTGACCTGCCTGTCTGCCCTTCCCATAAACTCAAATACACCGTCGGCCTGACGTATGACTAGATCACCCGAATGATACATCCTTCCGTATTCCGGATCATCGGAAAAGGGATTTCCGGTAAATGCCGTCTCCGTAAGTTCGGGACGGTTGAGATATCCAAGAGCCACATGCGGCCCCGCTATACACAGTTCTCCTATCTTACCGTCGTCGACCAGCTGTCCGTTCCCGTCAACAACATATAAACGCACTTCGTCTACCGCTCTTCCGATAGGAACCTTTCCGGTATACTCTCTGTCTATTGTAAATACGGTGGTATACAGCGAACACTCTGCCGGACCGTAATCGTTATGCAGTTTATAACCTGACGGAGGGGCAACCGAAATAAGAGCTTCGCCTCCAACCGTCAGATGTCTCAGCGAACTGTTCTTAACGGTCATCGCGAACTGGCGGCCAAGCTGCGTTGTCATTGTAAGATGCGTGATCCCGTTTTCCTCAAGAAATGCGTTCAGTTTGTTAAGATCGGTACGTATGTCTTCGGGGATTATATGGATGGATGCTCCCGCCGTAAGCGGAAACAGAAGTTCAACTATCGCAAGGTCAAAAACGAAGCTCGGATGCTGTCCCATCCTGCATTCCTCATTGACTTCGTAGAATTTAAGATGCCATCTGCAAGCCGAAAAAATATTACCGTGGGTAAGGATCATTCCCTTGGGTACTCCAGTGGTGCCCGAAGTATAAAGTATGATAAAAGGATCGTCCTTACCGGTGTTTTCCCAGATATCGTTCTGCGGCACCGGAAGATACGGAATATCCTCCATATACAGGAAGATACGTTCCTTTTTTGCATCATTGGACGTTTCCGTAAGATGTGCAAGTTTTTTTGAAACTATGACAACAGGTGCATCCGCATCCTCTATCATAAACCTTATACGGTCGGCCGGATGTGATGCGTCAAGCGGCTGATAAGCTGCTCCCGCCCTCAATATCCCGAGCGCGGTTAACGTCATATACTCGCAGCGCGGTACAAGGACCGAAATAACATCCCCCTTCTTTACACCCCTGCTTTTAAGAAAAGCCGCTATTCTTAAGCTCATCCGGTCAAGTTCTTCGTAAGTATAGGTTTTATCCAAAAAACAGAGTGCAGTCCTGTCCTTATATGCACTCATTGAATCCTTTATCATTGGGAGAATGGATCTGTTTTCACTGCTTTTCGATCCGTGCAACATGATCATACCTCTCATTTATCCTTATCATTCCGGTAGATATAGTCAACCATCTGAAGATCCTTGAACGATATATCGAATCCTATCTTCGATGCTGTCGTGTAATTCACACCTATCTTGGGTGTCGCTTCACATACCATATCCAGTTCCTCAAATGCAACGCCCTCCTCCGCAAATCTGCGTATCTGTTTTACGACATGATTTGCCGACTCGGCGCTGTCGGTCATGGTGATACCGAACAGAACCCCGTTTGCTACCGGTGTGAGTTCATCCTGTGCAAGAGTCTTGACCTTTGCGGGGATTATGCTGTCATCCAGAAGTTCCTGCATTTTATCTTCATATTCGATAGACGACAATGTAACCAGCAGACAGTCTATACCCTCATCCACAAGTTTCCTGTATGCCTTCTTCAATTCGCTGTAATACCGGTCATAATCTTCCTCATCTACCGGCTCATCAACATTTTCATATACCACCTCAAATCCATATTCATCCGCCTTGGCTTCAATGGTGGATATACCGGAATAGATATATGCATCCTGCGAATCCTCATAAACAACCCCGAGTTTTTTAAATTTAAGGAATTTATATCCGGCATCCAGCTGTCGTATATACGGAGTCGTGTCAACAAGAGCAAATGACCTGTTATCATAACGCTCCGTTTCACTCTTTATTATCCCGGATTCTATCGGATCCCCCGAATACATATTCATAAATCTGTTTTTCTTCTCATTTCTTGCAAAATATACACCGGATGCGGTTCCCATCGAAAGCATGATATCGACATCATCCCTGTTTATCATGGATCTGTATTCATGCCTGTCCATATCATCCATGTTAAAAAAAGCTTCTCTGACAAACCGGTACTTTGCTCCGGAAACATTTGAATCACAGATATCATCCCATAATTTCCCGGTGTCTCCGCCCGAAAACTTTTCCTCAAAATTAACGTCTTTATATTTTTCGGCAAATGATCTGTCAATGCTTCCTTCCTCAACCAGTTCGAGTGCGATATCAAGCAAAAGCTGAGTAAAAGAGCCATATTCCTCACTCTCGGAATAACCGATCCTTATAATGCCGCCATCGGCTCCCGGCACGTTTTCC
>JAFSZZ010000061.1 GCA_017458765.1 Lachnospiraceae bacterium
ACCAGAGTAGGCGCCTGCATTATACCGTACTTCCTTGCAAGCTCGATGTTTTCCTCGGCATCTATCAGCACATATTTCTCATTCTTAAGAAATTCCCTGGCAAGCTTGCAGTTCGGGCAGGTCTTGGTAGTAAACAGATACTTTACATTGGCCGGTTCAACACTTACTTCCTTATTGTCACCAAGTCCGGAAAGCTTGACTACCGTGGCGGTCGGACGCTTAAGCGATGAATTGTCGATATCATATACCACTCGGTTCTTATATTCCTGAGCCTTACCATCGTTCCAGTTCTGCACAGGCCTGTAATATCCGGTTATGCGGCTGTACACCTCGGTCACAGCACCGCAGTGAGGACAGGTCTTCTGTTCACCCGACAGATATCCGTGCTCCTTGCATACGGAATAAGTGGGTGACATGGTATAGTAAGGAAGCTTGTAATTCTCGGCGATCTTGCGAACAAGTGATGCCGCGGCCTTCCAGTCGGGAAGCTTCTCCCCGAGGAATGCATGGAACACGGTACCCGATGTATATAACGTCTGGAGATCATCCTGTATATCCAATGCATCGAAGATATCCGGAGTATAATCAACCGGAAGATGCGAGCTGTTGGTATAGTAGGGGGTATCACCCGGATTGCCTGCCGTCTTGATATTGGGCCATCTCTTCTTATCATGCTTTGCAAGACGGTATGCCGTTGATTCCGCCGGAGTAGCCTCAAGGTTATACAGATCGCCGTACTGCTCCTGATAATCCGACAGACGGTTGCGCATATGATTGAGTACTTCCTTGGTAAACTCCTGCGTTCTCTTATCCGTCATATCCGCACGCAGCCAGTTCGCATTAAGACCTACTTCGTTCATTCCCACGAGTCCAATCGTCGAGAAATGATTGTCAAAGTTGCCCAGATATCTCTTCGTGTACGGGTACAGACCTTCATCAAGAAGCTTGCTTATGACACCGCGCTTTATCTTAAGACTTCTTGCAGACAGATCCATCAATCTGTTAAGCCTCTTGTAAAAATCATCCTTATTGGCCGACAGATATGCGATCCTCGGCATATTTATGGTAACAACTCCAACGGAACCGGTGCTCTCGCCCGAACCGAAGAAACCGCCCGTCTTCTTGCGAAGCTCACGAAGATCGAGACGAAGGCGGCAGCACATGCTCCTTACATCACTGGGCTCCATGTCACTGTTGATATAATTTGAGAAATAGGGAGTACCGTACTTGGCTGTCATCTCAAACAGCAGACGGTTGTTCTCTGTATCCGACCAGTCAAAATCGGAAGTGATCGAATATGTCGGAATGGGATACTGGAATCCCCTGCCATTTGCATCTCCTTCTATCATGGTCTCGATAAACGCCTTGTTTATCATATCCATCTCAGCCTTGCAGTCCTTATATTTAAAGCCCATCTCCCTGCCGCCGACTATTGCCTGGAGTTCGGCAAGGTCTGCAGGAACCGTCCAGTCAAGCGTGATATTTGAAAAAGGTGCCTGTGTACCCCAGCGGCTCGGAGTATTTACTCCGTAAACAAAGGATTCAACACACTTCTTAACTTCCCTGTAGGAAAGATTATCAACCTTTACAAAAGGAGCCAGATATGTATCAAAAGATGAAAATGCCTGTGCGCCGGCCCATTCGTTCTGCATTATGCCGAGGAAATTGACCATCTGATTGCAGAGTACCGACAGATGTGAAGCCGGTGCGGATGTGATCTTGCCGCTGATACCGCCAAGACCTTCCTTTATGAGCTGCTTGAGCGACCAGCCTGCGCAGTATCCGGTAAGCATGGAAAGATCATGGATATGGATATCCGCATTACGATGAGCATCCGCTATTTCCTGATCATAAATCTCGGAAAGCCAGTAATTGGCCGTTACGGCCCCCGAATTACTTAAGATAAGTCCACCCACCGAATAGGTGACCGTCGAATTCTCCTTAACGCGCCAGTCCTCAACCTTGACGTAACTGTTTACGACATCCTTATAATCAAGGATGGTAGACTTCATATTACGCATCTTCTCGCGCTGCTTGCGGTAAAGGATATACGCCTTGGCAACTTCCGTATATCCGGCCTGCTCGAGAACGGTCTCCACGCTGTCCTGAACATCCTCAACACTGATCTTGTCCCCTTCAAGTTTGTTTTGGAAGTCAGATGTCACCCTCAGAGAAAGCAGATCTATCATATCATTATTATACTGCTTCTCGCAGGCATCGAAAGCCTTCATAATAGCATCGCTGATCTTGTTCAGATTAAAATCAGTGATCTGTCCATCCCTCTTAACAACACTAAACATCCCTTATACTCCTCCCCTTCCTGTGAATGCGATACCCATTTCATGCACCCCTTTATTTGCAGATTGAGTGAAAAAAAGTTCGCAGTTTAATCCGAATCAGTCAAAAACCGCGACTACGGTTAGTATAGCATCGGGGTTTTTAAAAGTCAACGCGAAAACACAAGATATTATGTGGCTTTTTTGATACATATACAATATATTGTGGTTTTTATGTCAACCATGAAATGATCTTTTCTTAAGGTCAAAAAAACCTTCTTTCCACATATTTAATGGGGAAGAAGGTCAATCGGAAATGGTCAAACAAAGAATGACCAGTAAAGTCAATTAGTGAAATTATACAAATTTTGATTTACAATTTGGTTATTATTCATCTCGTGCTCAGGAATATATATTCCCTCTGCGCTTCCTCGTCCTGCGGATATCTGTCTATGTACTCTTTCATAAGGACTCCCGCCTTTTTGAAGTCCAAAAGATACTCATAAGCCACTGCTTCATTGAACCTGAGACTCTGGTCATAAGCAGGGTCGTTTAAGGATATCCCATTCTCAAACGCATTTAGGGCCTTCTGGTATTCCTTCTGCTTGAGGCTCAGAAGTCCGAGTTCATTATAAATAGCCGCACTGTCCTGATGCTCATCCGTATATGCCGAATAAAGATTGGAAGCATAGTTGGTATCACCCAAAGCCTCGTAGGATCTTCCCAGATACAGGATCAGCTCCGGTGTATCCCCGTCCTTGCGTGCCTCTTCGAAATAATTCCGGGCTTCATCGTACCTTCCAAGATAATAGGAAAACATTCCCGACTGATATGCTGTCATCCTGCTGTTCTCCGACATGGCCCTGCTTAAATACCCGTCACCTTCCGACTTCATACCGGCGGCATCCAGTGCCTGATATATGCAGATATACAGATCATAATCTCCACGATCAAGTTCAACCGCTCTGTCAAAATCACCGAGTGCGGCTTCACGGTCATTCTTAAGAAGTTCTATCCTGCCTCTGAGATAATGTGCATCGGAAGAACGCTCATTAAGATCAAGTACAGCGTTGTAAGTATCAAGGGCCGCATCAAGTTCCCCGCACTTGTACTCTGCCATTGCCATATAATAATTTATGTCGTAATCAACATTTTTGACAAGGCCGTTCGAGCTCCTGAGGGCATGTTCAAATGCTCCGATGGCTTCTTCATACCTGCCCTGGCCCATATAGGCTATTCCCATGCCCCTGTAGATCAGGCGCTCATCCTCGCCCGCCTTTAATGCATTATCGAAACAGGTGAGTGCCAGACCATAATCCTGCTGTTCAACGGCATCCATACCCTGATTGATATTGGCTTTACCGGCTCCTCCGAAACCGCATCCGCCCAGTACCATACCCAGTGCGATGGCAGCAAGCGAACATGTGAACTTCTTTTCTCTGATCATGTTATATCTTCTTATCATTATATCTACTTACCTTTTATCCATATGCCGATAGTATACCCGACTTTCATCCGTTTTACAAGAAGACCGGCAGGTGCTATATTATATTTATGTCATTGAGAGAAAAAATCTTCGAAAGAAAATATCTAAGCGGAAGTACCTTGAAGATCATAGCATGCATAAGCATGTTCATAGATCATTTTTTTCATATCCTCATGCGCACCTACCGCGATCATGTTTCCACACTTGATTATCATATCATAAGGAACTTCAATACAATATATAAGATCGGCCGGGGGATCGGCCGGGCAGCCTTTCCGATATTCTGTTTCCTTCTTGTCGAGGGTTTCCTGCATACAAAGGATATACGCAAATACTTAGCCCGTCTCTTCGTGATGGCCCTCTTATCCGAGCATGCCTTTAATCTGCTGTATTCCGGACACCATATGGAACCCGAAGGACAGAGTATCTTCTTAACCCTCTTTATAGGATTGCTCACCATCTGGGGGATAAACAGGATCCAAACGGTCGAAGACATGCCCAGACAGGCAGCCGCTTCATTCATACTTGCCATAATAATCACCGGATGTCTGGCTGCGCATTTCCTAAAAACCGACTACTCATACCACGGGATACTGTCGATCGCAGCCATTTATCTTCTTCGCAGCGACATAGGTCTGACCTGCCTCGGAGGAGCCATATCGTTTATATGGGAGCCCTGGGCCATTCCGGCTTTCATACCCATATACTTTTATAACGGCAGGCGCGGATTAAAGGCAAAATATATCTTTTATCTCTTCTATCCCCTGCATATTTATCTGATATACTTCATACTTACTTATGTTCTTCCTCCAGGATCCCTATGAGTTTATCAATATAGCCGCTCAGCTTATCCGAACCCTCTTCAAGTTTCTTCCTGTATTTTTCCTTCTCTTCCTCTATTTGTTCGGCCAAATATTCCTTCACCGTTTCCCTTATCGCATCCGACAGATCCCTGAATATCCCTTTAAGGATGTCCCTGTCTTCCCCGTTCATTTCTTCATAAGTGTTCCTTATCCTGCGTCCCGCATTTACCGGATCATCCATAACATCGTTAAGATCATCTGAACCAAGACCTCTGACTATTTCAAACAGCAGCTCCACGAATTCCTGCCTCTGTCCGCGGTCCATCCTCTGTATCCACTTATTCACCGATCTGTCCGTAACATATCTGTGCTTCAGAATGCTGTCCGCTTTCTTAAAACCCGCTCCGTCTATAAGCCAGTTATACGGATCATGCTGAAGGAGACCGAAATTACGGCATTTCACAACTTCATAGTTTTCCTGCGTCTGCAGTACCATGCCTACAACGGATGATCTCGGAACGCTTTTTCTTATCCTGTCCTTTATACAGGCAAATTCTTCACTGTCAAGCACTCCTTCGACAAATCCCGGACCGTCATGGGAATATACCGCTTCTATCCTGCTCCTTACCTTCGGCCTGCACTTCATCGCAGCATATACCGCAAGATTTCCTCCCTTTGAGTGTCCTCCGACCACAAGATCCGAAGCCACGGAACTCCCTATCCTGTTGATGTACTGTACAGCTTTCTCCTGTGCTGGTACGGGTGTGATAAACGACATGTTGAAGTCCTCCTTCCAGCCGGTTATCGTCTCATCCGTGCCCCTGTAAGCTATATATGTAAAACCGTTCTCAAACATACAGGTTATCGCAGAAAACTGGATCTCCCACTGGGGATCCACGATATTTACATGATCGAAAAGCCTTACGGATGAAAATCTCCTGCTTCCGGCCATCGCTTCGAACAGTCCGCGGTTCACCTTTTCAAACCTTCCGTCCGCATAAAGCGTCTCATACTCACTGCTTTCCTTAATTTCATCTATACGCATGTTTTTCTTATTCCCTTCAAGGATCCTGTCAAACTTAAGATAGGAAAACTGTGACAGCACAAGAGAATCAACCTCATTAAACGGTTCTTCATCTATTGTATATTTTCCGTATCCGGTCACATAATCTGTTATATTGCCCATCCATTCTCCTTTTGCCATAATCACAGAAATCCCCTGAGTCATAAACTCAAGGGATTTCTGTAAAAAATGTCATGCTTCTTATTCTATCGTCAAACCGCTCCATATATCATCGGGAACGAGTGCCACATAGGTACGCCCCGTATTAAGGACTATCTCATTACCGTCCTTATCATAATATCTTGTAGGTGTAAGCTCGTCTTCCTTCGTCCATGTGACCGGGATGCATTTACCGTTCGTTATATAATAGCCGTCACGGTTGAAGTCTATGGAGTGGAACATCATGTATCCGTTACTGTCAAACTGCACATAACGGCAGTTCTGTATAAGGATATTCTTAAATGAAAGCTGCTGGTCACCGTTGCCCGGATCCGTATGCTTCATGCCATACTCGGAATACAGATAAGTTCCGCTTCCCTCATCATAATCCATATAAGGCTTGTTATGCTTATAAGGCATCTGGATATGTGTACAACTCTTGGCATCGGAATACTGGCTCAAGTCATTGGGCTTGCTTTCCGAAGTAAACTGGTAATGCGGTCCCGGATAGTAATCGTTATAAGTCTTGCTGTACTTCGGATGGCTTGCAAAGTTCTTGTCTATGTCGCCTTCAAGTATATACTCGGTGAACTCCCTCGACTTACCGTTGTTGACACGTGAAAATGTTCCGCTGAAATTCTCTACGAAATCCTTGGCCATATAATCGTCTATGTAGAAAGGACCTCCGTCGTGGCAGATAACCGCATTCCATTCAGGTATGATCTGAAGGTTTGTGGGCCTTACGCTTCGGATACTTCCAATCTGCTTAACACTGTTATAATCCTTAAACAATACCATCAGACGTGTAACACCGTCATTGGCTGTACTGTTTGTCATTTCATATACAACATCCGACTGTGTGAGTCCGTAATGCGGAAGCGCCGTCTTCTCGTTATCCACCATGGCTGCGATCGGTCTCTGCTCCTTAAGCGCTTCATCTATCCATTCATTTGTCAGTTCACTGCGGTACATTCCTTCCCTGGTCTCTTCATCGCCCGCTTCCGTCTCGACGCTGACTGCAGGTGCCGAAGCATCATCATCCGTTATCACCTGAATGACCGGCTCATTACCTGTCGTTTCAGGCTCTGTTGCAGGTGCTTCTTCCTCCTTGCTGCATCCGCTGAACACAAGAGCTGCCGTCAAAGCGAGCATCAGAAACAAGTTTTTCTTCTTCATTTATACTGCCTCCCTTATTAAATTACATATACATTCCATAAACAAAATGCCTCGTCGGCTCATTCTAAGGTATTTTACCACAAAATGATGTATAAGTCACTGAAAAAATACACAAGTTTTAGACTATTATTGTCCCTGTTTGATGTATTTTTCAATAAACTCCTCTGTATATACTGCCGCTCCTTTCCCGTTCAGATGGGAAGAATCGCCGAAATAGGCATTATCATAGCATGGTATAACGGATTCAAACAGGATATCGGGATTATCATTGGCAAACTTCTCAATATAACTTAAATATTCCTTTACATAGCCTTCATCGAGCCTTGAATATGAAGCCTCATTCATGGGTGGCTGCAGCACTATGGTATCTATCCCGTTCTCACTGCACAGTTTAAGAAGCCTGTCAAAATAGTAGGTGATAAGAAGATGCTCCCCTCCCCTGTCCATTTCCTTATAGCTTGCTTCGTAGTTAATATCATCACAGCCGTCTTTTGTACCGTACAGAGCATGCCCGCGTTTGATCCTCTGTTCTTCGTATAACTTCATATTGGAGTCATACCGCCCGTTGCCTCTTGAATTTATGAGCGCGGGAAGATAACTGTCCGGAAGCCTTAAATACATGCTTAATATATCAAACCTGTCAAACTCTTCAAAAACACGGGCATTGTATGAACTTCCCTGCGAGTACAGCTCCATGGCCTCCCTGAAAGTCAGATGATGGAAATACATCGTCCTTTTTTCGTAATTGTCCATATATGAATAATGGAAGGGAGCAAACATGATAACCGCCCGTTTCGGTGCACCGTTTACCTCTATGTAATCCTTAAGAGTATGATACATCTCAATGGATGTCGCTCCGCCAACGCCAAGGTTTACATAATTCTCTCCAATCATCGAGGGGACAAGATCTGCCATGGCTCTTGAATCCCCGAGGATAAGTGCGGCATTTTCCGCTTCGGCCGGCATCTCCCTGCCGGTCTGGACCATCTTTGTATAATGCCATGACGGATATTCCCCGTCCATATAACCCATCGGATTAAGACAGGTATAGCCGGTCACGGCAAAAAGAGGAAGCATGGCCAGTATGCACTTTATTGCAAATCTCACCGCATTTTTCATATCATCCCAATAATGATCAGAAACCCTGATATAAAAACTCCTGTGTCGACAGATTGCAGGAAAAGATTATCATCGTAAACAGCAGGTAATATGCACTCCATCTCAACACTGCCGGTGTCCTGTCAAGCAGCGAATACACCTCGCAGTCCCTTCTTTCGCATGTTATGTCAACCATTATCAATATTACGATCGCAAAAATTACAAATATCAGGTTCATAACTCCAAGACCCAGCCCGGATACAGTCCCGTCGGTAAGCTGCGACAGTCTTATGTCCGTAAATGTCCTTCTCAGTTCGTCAAGCGCTTCATAAACACTGCCTGCACGGAAAAAAAGCCATGTTATGCTTACAAGAACATAGGTAAATGCAATACATAATATCCTTCCGGCTCCTTCCTTTCCGCTAAGTCCGAACTTTTCGCCCATTTTTTTCTTAACCGGAACGGCCGCATATCCCATGACCTGATATATGCCAAACAGAATTCCCCAGACAAGGAAGTTAAATGTGGCTCCGTGCCATATACCGCTCACCGCAAAAACTATCATTATATTGATATAACGCCTTAATGTCCCGCACCTGCTGCCGCCGAGCGGGATATAAAGGTAATCCCTGAACCAGGTTGATAAGGAAATATGCCATCTGCGCCAGAAATCCGATACCGATACTGCCAGATAAGGCTGTCTGAAATTCTTCATTATCCTGAAGCCCAAAACCCTTGCCGCACCTATGGCTATAAACGAATACCCGGCAAAATCGCAGTATATTTGAAAACTGTATGCAATAAGGGCAATGATCATGGGTATCCCCGTGTAACCCCCCGCATTCTGTACCGCTCCCGGATACAGGGCCTCATTCGTCCCGGCACCCGAATAAACATGATCAGTCAGTATACTTAGCCTTCCAACTATGACCATCTTAAGAAAATAGCCCCACAGCATCATGAAAAGTCCTTCCTTCACCCTGATGCTGTCCCATTTATGTTCTTCACCGATCTGCGAAAGAAGATTCTTTGACCTCTCTATAGGACCCGACAGGATGCATGGAAAGAACGAAACAAAAAGTGCGTATTTTAATATGTTGTGCTCGGGTTCGGTCTCTTCCCTGTAGCAGTCAGCTATATATGTGAGCGATTGAAATGTGTAGAACGATATCCCCGCCGGGAGGATGATATCAAAACTCCCGTCGGGTCTGAAAAACGACATGATAAAGCCGGAATATTTAAAATACATCAGGATAAAGAGATTTAAGATAAAACCCACGGCAACATATGTCCGCTTAAGCTTCTGTGTATCCGCATTATAAACAAGACGTCCCGCCGACCATGTTATGACCGTAGAGACCATTAAGAGTACAGTTGCCGAATGATCCTGACATGCGTAGAAAAAATAGCTGCAAAAAAGCAGCCAGATGTATCTGTACCTGTGCGGGATGATAAAATATAAGATCACGACAACAGGAAAAAACAGCATGAACGGAAGTGAATTGAATAACATCAGCGCCTCCCCTGTATTTGCTTGCTATTCGATTTTGATTGTACTATAATAGGAAAATAATCGCAAGAGGAGTTATCATGTCGGAGAATAACATTCCCAATAACATAACAAAGCCAAGGATGACAAAATCCGAGATCAAGCGGGAAATAATGGAATGGATACTGATACTTGAGATAGCGATCGTCATTGCCGTAGTGGTCAATATGTTCCTTATAGTAAATGCCGTTATCCCTTCAGCTTCCATGGAGACTACCATAATGACGGGAGACCGCATCTTCGGCAACCGTCTGGCCTATAAAAATCATGATCCGCAGCGCGGCGACATAGTGATATTCAGGTTCCCCGATGATGAATCCCAGCTGTTCATAAAGCGTGTTATAGGACTTCCCGGCGAGACACTTGAAGTCCGTGACGGGAGAGTCTATATCGACGGGAGTTCCATGCCCCTTGACGAACCATATATCAAGGTGGATCCGATAGGAGATTACGGGCCGGTGACCATACCGGAAGACGGATATTTTATGATGGGAGATAACCGAAATTATTCAGCCGATTCCAGATTCTGGGTACATCCCTTCGTCATGAAGGATAAGATACTCGGAAAGGCTGTATTCAGGTATTACCGCGAGTTCGGAAAGATAGAATGAACCTTGCATCCTCAGGCCGGTGACGTATATTCCGTTGCCGGCTTTTTCTTATATACAAAATACAGATATCCTGCCGCGAATATTACCATAAATATGGAAATAAACTGTGAAGTGGACAAAGTTCCTATCATCCCCCTGTCGACGTCATCGCGGAAAATCTCGATGATAAAACGCCCGACTCCGTACATCATAAGGTATAAGCCCGAGACCGTGCCCCTGTACTTTAACTTCCTTGTCATCATTATCAAAAACACAGCCATCGCCAGATCAAAGGCAGCGGAAATAAGCTGTGTCGGGATAAGCCTTATCCCTGCAGGCGCAAGACAACCTTCCGGAAATACCACTCCAAAATGCGAATCCGTAGGCTTACCGTAACAGCAGCCCGCCATAAAACATCCCATGCGTCCAAACCCCTGATTTATCGCAACAGCCGGCGCCATCATATCCATATAACTTAAGAAAGACAGCTTCTTTATCTTACAATACACAAATATGGATAAAATACCCGTGATTATGCCGCCGTAAACAACAAAACCTTCCGAGCCGAGCAAGGGCAGCGGGTCCCGAATGAATGATTTTATGTTAACTAGCAGAAAAAGGAGCTTTCCGCCCATCCATCCGAATATGAGCACACATATCGCTATATTGGTAAAATCCTCCTCGGATAACCCGAGCTTCTTCGTACGATATCCGCCGATAAGCACGGCAAGGACATAGCCTATGCCTATCATCAGACCGTAGCCGTGAACCGTAAACCTTCCTATACTAAACAGATCTATTGCCATAACGTTCCTCCCGGTATAAATAAAGGCTCCTCCTAAATATTCAGACCCTTTGCCTCATCACATCCAAGCACGATGTTCATGCACTGTACCGCCGCTCCCGAAGCTCCCTTTCCGAGATTATCAAAACAGGCATTGATGAGCAGCCTGTCATCATTTCCGGTAACATATATCCTTGCATCATCACGTCCGCTCATCATATTTGCGGACAGAAAACCTTCCGTCTGCGACTCGCTTCCGAAAGGCATCACATTTATGAACCTCTCATTTTCATAGTATGACGCCAGTATATCCCTTAACTGTTCAGGTGTTACCTTCTTCTTACACAGATGCGAATACAGGGGAAGTGTCACGATCATTCCGCAAAAATAGTCATCTACGACCGGAACAAATACAGGCTCCCTGTCCAGAGCGCAGACTGCCTTCATCTCCTTAAGGTGCTTATGATGCTGGGTAAGGGCATATTCACGCGGAGCATACAGATCGGCACTCTTGTCATCCGCTTCATACAGGGCTATCGCCTTCTTGCCTGCGCCGCTGTAGCCCGAAAGCGCACTGACGGTCACGGGATAATCCGTTCTTATTATGCCTTCCCGTATCAGCGGATATACCATCATCACAAAGCCCGAAGCGTAACAGCCGGGCACTGCTATCCTCCTGCTGTTTCTTATCTTCTCACGGTGCCCCTTCGAAAGCTCCGGCAGTCCGTACGCCCAGCCCTCTTCGGTCCTGTGGGCTGTTGATGCATCTATAAGCACCGTATGGTCATTATCCTTATCCATTAAGGATACGGCTTCCCTCGAAGCATCATCCGGAAGGCATAAAAAAGCGATATCCGCACCGTTAAGATATTTTGCCCTCTCCGGGCTCTCCTTCCTCAGTTCTTCCGGGATACTCAGTAATTCTATATCATCCCTTCCCGAAAACCTTTCGTTTATCCTAAGGCCCGTAGTGCCGGCACTCCCGTCAATATATACCTTTATCTTTTCCATGACCTTCACCTCTTAAGCTTAAAATTAATAAAAGACCCTTCCGACCGGGCATAAGAAAGCCGCGGAAGCACTCCGCGGCTTCTCTGTTGATATTTTATTGTAACACTATTCTATGATAAATTCACCAACTATCGACTTGAGCTGTTCAACACACTGCAGGCTCTCCTCGACAAGATCGTTCGTTTCCGATGTACGTGTTACCATATCCGTCGTCTTATCGGCGATATCCGTAACACCGAGGGTAGACTCACCTACCGTTGATGTAATGCCGGACATTGCGTCCGATATCTTGGATATCGAATCGGCCAGATTGATTATCGATTCATGTACATCGTTCATGCTCCTCTTGAATTCCATTGCATCCGAACTGTACTGTTCACTGACTTCCGCAAACTCCTTATAGTCATTAAGTACAGTATCCTCAAGGAACGCTGTTGTTTCTTCAAGACAGGCCGTCATATTCGCCACGGCCGCATTAACCTCACCCACG
>JAFSZZ010000062.1 GCA_017458765.1 Lachnospiraceae bacterium
AAAAAGAATGGGAATGCCTGAAGATGAGGCCGTGAAATGTTATGAAGATGCAATTGATTTTGAGGCAAAACTTGCGGAAGGCATATATACTACAAAAGAAACCAAACAGGATGATTATATTTCAAAGAGTAATAATGAAATGACTTTTGAAGATCTGACCGATCACTGTAAGAACTTTCCTATAGGAAGGATCCTTGATATTGATGGGTACAGCTATGACGGCAGCTATTTAGTCATAAGACCGGATTATTTCAATTTGTTGGATGATCTGTATACGGATGAGAATATAGACGGTATAAAGGCATGCCTGATAGTAAATTATCTTCTTGGATATAAAGGAATCATAGATAAAGATTCCTATGATCATTCAAATGAGATCAGGAATAAGTATTTCGGGACGAGCGGTTCGGTCCCTGATGACGAAATGGCCTATAACAGGGTCAACGGAGCATTGCCGACTTCAATGCAGAAGGTCTTTATCTCAAAATACGGATCCAAAGAAGATAAACAGAAGATGGAAGATCTGTGCAGAGAAGTAATAGACACATACAGGGAGATGCTTGAAGAAAATGACTGGATTTCGGATGAAGCCAAGGAAACTGTGATAAAGAAACTTAATAATATGACAATACATGCGGCTTATCCGGATAAATTCAGGGATACTTCAAAGATCGATATAAAGGATTGTTCCCTTATTGAAGCGAACCGGCGGTTGGAAGAGTATGAGGCTGAATATAACAGGAGCCTTATCGGGAAGAAGATCGATAAGGATATGTGGGCGGAAGGATTTGATATCCTTTCCTGCAATGCCTTCTACGATTCGACACAGAATACGATAAACATGTTGATCGGGATGATGGGTGAACCTTTTTATTCGAACGACATGTCAACAGAGGAGTTATACGCATCTATAGGAGCCTTCTGGGTAGGACATGAGATATCGCATGCATTTGATTCAAACGGTGCACAGTTTGATGAAAACGGTAATTTAAGGAACTGGTGGACCGGGGAAGATGAAGAAGAGTTTAAGAAGCGTGTAAGGAAGATGGATAACTACCTGGACGGCATTATCGCATTTGGTGATGAGCATTTTATAGGAACAAATATAGATACGGAAATGGTCGCCGATATGACCGGATTACAGTGTGCTCTCAGAATGGCATCCAAGGTTGAGGGATTTGATTATGACAGGTTCTTTAAAAAGTACGCACAGATGAACGCAAGTCTCGGAGTTTACAGCTTTGAACTGACAGTGCTCAAACAGGATGAGCATCCTCTTGATTATGCGAGGACGAATGTGCCCGTACAGCAGTTTGAGGAATTCTACGAAACATATGATGTAAAGGAAGGCGACAATATGTACCTTGCTCCGCAGGACAGGCTGATAATATGGTGATCTGAATATACCGGGTTTTTATGCATGTATTTAACAGTATATTTTTCGCAGATTGTCAAGCCTTGAAGACATATTGCCGATGAGAAGATCGATAACAGTGAGGGCTGCCATGGATTCTACGACTACCACCGCGCGTGGTACGATAATGGGATCGTGGCGGCCCTTTATATTTATATTAATATCATCGCCATTTTTATTTACCGTTTCCTGAGTCATGCTTATCGAAGGAGTCGGCTTGATATGAGCACGAAGGATGACCTCGCTGCCATCCGACATACCTCCGAGTATCCCTCCGCTGTGGTTTGTTTTCTTTTCGATCTTACTGTCTTTTAAGGTAAAGAAGTCATTATTATCATAACCGGTGGAAGAGGACACTGCAGTACCGTCACCTATTTCAACTGCCTTTACTGCGCCAATGCTCATGACAGCCCTGGCAAGTCCGGCATCAAGCTTGTCAAATACCGGCTCGCCGATACCGGCGGGAAGTCCGTTTATCCTGCACTCGACACTTCCGCCTGCCGAGTTGCCTTCCTTTCGTAAATCGTCAAGATAAGCCATTGCCTTTTCGGCAGCGTCTCTGTCCGGCATATACAGGGGATTTTCCAAAATATATTCCGAGTCAAAATTTTCGGGATCCGCCTTTATCATGCCGACTGATAAGGTATAAGTAAGGAATGATATACCGAGTTCCTTAAGGATCTTTGATGCTATCGCACCTGCAGCAACACGGCCTATCGTTTCACGTCCGGATGACCGGCCGCCGCCGCGATAGTCACGGAATCCGTATTTTAAGTCGAAGGTAAGGTCGGCATGCCCCGGCCGGTAATATGTTGAGATCTCGGAATAATCGGATGAATGATGATCCTTATTATATACGATTAGGGATATCGGGGTTCCGGTGGTAAGTCCTTCAAATACGCCCGATAAGATCTTAACTTCATCACCTTCGGCTCTTGCAGTCGTGTATTTGGACTGACCGGGCTTGCGCCTGTCAAGGAAAGCCTGTATATCAGCTTCGTTAAGCTTAAGTCCCGCAGGACATCCATCAACCACGACACCGAGCGCGGCACCGTGTGATTCTCCCCATGTGGTTATCTTAAATGCGTTTCCGAATGATGATCCAGCCATGATCTTCTCCTCTGTCGTATAATAATCATCCTTATACTGCAATAATATTTATATCAGAAGTTCTATAAATTGTAAAACTTTTAAATATATGATATTCTTTCTCTTGTCTGTATGGCAGGAAGAGTCGGTCGTGCAGATGCTTTGGGAGAAGGTACACAGTTCGTTAACGGGAATGGAACAGATGATAGAGATCGTTTTAATGATAAAAAAGATCGCATATCTTACGGCGGTGATCCTGATCACTGCTTTACCGGCAGCGGAAGCTGTTTATGCCGCGGATACCGGAATAACCGTGAATAATTATATTACCGAACCGGAGAAAGCTTTTACCGCACAGGATCTGCGACTTATACTTGACAGATCGCTGTCGGTTAATGAGACGGAAAATGCCGGCAAGGAAGACTCATCGGAGAAAAACGGTAAAGAAGTCGAAAAAAAGGAAGGCTATCCTGAGGGTGATACTGTATCCGGAGACGGAGCGGATACGGAAGATGAAAAAAATGAGGGCAGTGAAGAGAACGGCTTGTTTATTCCTGAAGAAGGAGATGAGTGGATGCTTCTGCTTGTGAATAAGCAGAATCCGATCCCCGATGATTATGCTCCCGAACTTACTGATGTAAACGGAAGCATAAAGATAAGGAGCGAGATAGCATTACCGCTTTCCGAAATGTTTGATGATGCCGAAAAGGACGGCGTATCACTCATGGTATGCTCGGCATACAGAAGTCATGAGCATCAGAGGGAACTGTTTGACAGAAAGATAAGGAATTATACGGGAAGAGGACTGTCATATCTGGATGCGTTCAGAATAGGCTCATACTCTGTGATAATCCCGGGAACAAGTGAACATGAGCTTGGGATGGCTCTTGACATCGTCACACCGGGCTATATGAACCTGAATGAAGGATTTGCGGATACAGCGGCAGGAAAGTGGCTCAAAGATAATGCATATAAGTATGGTTTCATATTAAGATATCCCAAGGGTAAAGAGTATATAACGGGAATAATCTTTGAACCCTGGCATTACCGTTATGTCGGTAAGGAGGCCGCAAAGTTAATAACACAGAAAGATCTCACGCTGGAAGAATATATTGAAGAGATGGAATACCGGTACGACAATGAATGAGGAGATGCCGACGGAAAACCGTGAAAGTCAAAGGGTGATCATATGCAGTATAAGATATTGAAAACAGAAGGAAGAGCAAAGCGTGCCGAGATGGTCACGGTACACGGAGTCATACAGACTCCCGTATTTATGAACGTCGGTACCGTTGCGGCGATAAAGGGAGCGGTATCCACGGAGGATCTTGAGCGTATTGGAACTCAGGTCGAGCTTAGCAATACTTATCATCTTCATGTAAGACCGGGAGATGAAGTGGTAAAGAAACTGGGCGGTTTACATAAATTCATGTCATGGGACAGACCTATACTTACGGATTCAGGTGGATTCCAGGTATTCTCACTGAGTTCGCTCCGTAAGATAAAAGAAGAAGGAGTATATTTTAATTCCCATGTGGACGGCAGGAAGATATTCATGGGGCCCGAAGAAAGCATGAGGATACAGTCAAACCTGGCTTCCACGATCGCAATGGCTTTTGATGAATGTCCGAGTTCCCGTGCGGAAAAGGAATATGTACAGGCATCAGTTGACAGAACGACAAGATGGCTTGAACGCTGTAAATGTGAGATGAAACGTTTGAACGGACTTGATGATACAATAAATAAGGAACAGCTTCTGTTCGGGATAAATCAGGGCGCCGTATTTAAGGATATAAGAACAGAGCATGCAAAAAGAATAAGCGAAATGGAACTTGACGGTTATGCCATAGGCGGACTTGCAGTCGGCGAGACTCATGAGGAAATGTATGAGACGATAGAGGCTGTGGAACCTTATCTTCCAAAGGATAAACCCACATATCTCATGGGCGTCGGTACTCCGGCAAACATCCTTGAAGCGGTAGAGCGTGGAGTGGATTTTTTCGACTGTGTCTACCCTTCAAGAAACGGAAGGCACGGTCATGTTTATACGAACAACGGCAAGCTTAATCTGTTCAATGCAAAATATGAACTTGACGACCGTCCGATCGAGGAAGGATGCGGCTGCCCGACATGCTCAAGATATTCAAGGGCATATATAAGGCATCTTTTAAAGGCAAAGGAGATGCTCGGGATGAGACTCTGCGTGATGCACAACCTGTATTTTTACAATATGATGATGAGTGAGATAAGGGATTCACTCGATCACGGGAATTTTGCGGCGTATAAAAAAGGAAAGCTTGAAGGATTTGCAAAAACACTTGATGAATAAAACAAATTTGTGTATTATTAGAAAAGTGTTTAAATATGGAGGTATATTATGACGGTATTATTGGCACAGGCAGCGGGAACCGGAACGGGTTCGATCCTTTATATGGTAGGATGGATAGCATTATTCGGCGTACTTATGTATTTTATGTTCTATCGTCCCCAGAAAAAGGAACAGGCAAAACGTGACGCACTTATGGCAGATCTTGCGGTAAATGATTACGTGCTCACATCAAGCGGCTTCTACGGAGTGATAATAGATATTACGGATGATACTGTTATAGTTGAATTCGGTAATAACAAGAACTGCAGGATCCCTATGAAGAAGAGCGCCATCCAGGAAGTGGAAAAACCCGGCGCAGAATAAACATACGGATATAAATGTGATGGTTTGGGGATGCCTGTAGGGGCATCCTTGTTCTGATTTATATAAAAGAAAGGTAAGAAAATGAAGTACAGGATAGCAAGTATCAAAGGAGACGGGATCGGTCCCGAGATAGTTACCCAGGCACAGAAGGTATTAAACAGTGTCGGAGAAAAGTACGGCCATGAGTTTGAGTTTGTTGAGCTTCTGATGGGAGGCTGTTCAATAGATGTGAACGGAGTACCGCTTACGGAAGAGACTATAGAAACGGCAAAATCCTGTGACGCTGTACTTATGGGCTCCATAGGAGGTGACACGAGGACATCACCGTGGTATAAGCTTGAGCCTTCGAAGAGACCGGAAGCGGGTCTCCTTGGTATAAGGAAGGCGCTTAAACTGTTTGCGAACTTACGTCCCGCCTATCTGTATCCGGAACTTAAGGAAGCCTGTCCTCTTAAGGAAGAAGTGGCCGCAAAGGGATTTGATATGATGATGATGCGCGAGCTTACGGGCGGTCTGTATTTCGGAGAAAGATATACAAAGGAAATAGACGGGGTGATGACGGCTGTCGACACTCTTACCTATAACGAGAATGAGATCAGGAGGATCGCGATAAAGGCATTTGATATTGCCATGAAACGCAGGAAAAAGGTAACTCTTGTGGATAAAGCCAATGTTCTTGATTCGTCAAGACTCTGGCGTAAGGTAACAGAAGAGGTTGCGGCGGATTATCCCGAAGTCGAGTTTCTCGTAATGCTTGTCGATAACTGTGCGATGCAGCTTGTAAAGGATCCGGCGCAGTTCGATGTTGTTCTTACGGAGAATATGTTCGGCGATATCCTCTCCGATGAGGCTTCGATGATAACCGGATCGATAGGAATGCTTCCGTCGGCTTCTCTTAACGAGACAAAGTTCGGACTGTATGAGCCTTCGGGCGGTTCGGCACCGGACATAGCGGGCAAGAATATAGCCAACCCGATAGCCACTATATTAAGTGCCGCAATGATGTTAAGATATTCGTTCGATCTTGACAGGGAGGCGGATGCAATTGAGGAAGCCGTAAAGAAGGTACTCAGGGAAGGTTACAGGACAATAGACATCGCCAAGAGCGGAGAACCTCAGGTCAAGTGTGATGAGATGGGCGATCTGATAGCCGCAAGGATATAAATCAGGAAAAGCCGGGGGAAGCCATGGGAACGGTTCTTTTGGCTCACTCCGGGGATACAGAGTCATAGACTGAAAGGATAAGATCAGGAGGAGAAAAAATGGTAAGTGATAATATGAAATGCGGTATGCAGCAGGCACCGGCACGCTCACTTCTTAATGCACTCGGATATACACCCGAGGAGATAAAGAAACCCATGGTAGGTATCGTGTGCTCATATAACGAGATAGTTCCGGGACACATGAACCTTGATAAGATAGCAGAGGCTGTAAAGCTCGGCGTTGCGGAAGCCGGCGGAACACCTGTAATGTTCCCTGCGATAGCGGTGTGTGACGGTATTGCGATGGGCCATATCGGAATGAAGTATTCGCTTGTAACAAGGGATCTTATTGCGGATTCGACGGAAGCCATGGCTATCGCCCATCAGTTTGATGCGCTTGTCATGATTCCCAATTGTGATAAAAATGTACCCGGTCTCCTTATGGCCGCGGCAAGAGTAAACATTCCGACTGTTTTCGTTTCCGGAGGTCCGATGCTCGCGGGACATGTAAAGGGACGCAAGCGCAGCCTTTCATCAATGTTTGAAGCTGTCGGTGAATACGCTGCAGGCAAAATAACTGAAGCTGATGTTACCGAATATGAGGAAAAGGTATGTCCTACCTGCGGATCATGCTCGGGAATGTACACCGCAAATTCGATGAACTGTCTTACGGAAGTACTCGGAATGGGGCTTCCCGGTAACGGAACCATCCCCGCAGTATATTCCGAGAGACTTAAGCTCGCAAAGCGTGCGGGATATGCGGTAATGGATATGCTTAATAAAAACATACGTCCTCGTGATATCATCACGAAGGATTCTATCTTAAATGCACTTACCGTGGATATGGCACTCGGATGTTCAACAAATTCAATGCTCCATCTTCCCGCGATAGCACATGAGATAGGCTTTGATTTTGATATATCGTTTGCAAATCCCATAAGCGAGAAGACGCCCAACCTGTGTCATCTTGCACCGGCAGGCCCTACTTATATGGAGGATCTTAACGAAGCCGGCGGAGTATATGCGGTCGTAAAGGAACTCTGTGACATAGGACTCATAAATGAGAACTGCATGACAGTTACGGGAAAGACCATAGGAGAAGCCGTAAAGAATGCGGTAAACAGAGATCCTGAAGTTATAAGACCGGTTGACAATCCCTATTCAAAGACCGGAGGACTCGCGGTACTTAAGGGTAATCTCGCTCCGGACGGATCCGTGGTAAAACGTTCGGCAGTTGTTCCGGAAATGCTTAAACATGAAGGACCCGCAAGAGTATTTGAATGTGAAGAAGATGCAATAGATGCCATAAAGGGCGGTAAGATCAAAGACGGAGATGTTGTTGTGATAAGATACGAAGGTCCGAAAGGCGGCCCGGGAATGAGGGAGATGCTCAATCCAACATCTGCCATAGCCGGTATGGGACTCGGATCAACGGTGGCTCTTATCACCGACGGACGCTTTTCGGGAGCAAGCAGGGGTGCATCGATCGGCCACATATCACCGGAGGCCGCAGTGGGCGGACCCATAGCTTTAGTAAAAGAGGGTGATATCATAGAAATAGATATCAATGCTTATTCGATCAATCTTAAAGTAAGTGATGAAGAACTTGAAAAAAGACGCAGCGAATGGAAGCCAAGAGACCCTAAGGTTACTACGGGATATCTTGCAAGATATGCGTCAATGGTCACAAGCGGAAACAGGGGAGCGATACTTGAGATCCCAAGATAAAGTGAAATATTAAGAATATCCGGAGGAAAGTATGCAGTTAACAGGATCTGAGATAGTAATCGAATGTCTTAAGGAACAGGGAGTGGATACCGTGTTCGGTTATCCGGGCGGTACGATCTTAAATATCTATGATGCACTATATAAGCATCCCGAAATAAAGCATGTGCTGACCAGCCACGAACAGGGGGCGGCTCATGCGGCGGACGGTTATGCAAGAGCGACCGGGAAAGTGGGCGTATGCATGGCAACATCGGGACCCGGCGCAACAAACCTTGTTACCGGTATTGCCACGGCCTTTATGGACAGTGTTCCGATGGTGGCCATAACAGCAAATGTCGTGCTCCCGCTGCTTGGAAAGGATACATTCCAGGAAGTTGATATCGCCGGAGTTACCATGCCTATCACAAAACACGGTTATATCGTAAAGGATGTAAACGATCTTGCTGATACCATAAGAAAGGCTTTTGCGATAGCACGTTCCGGAAGACCGGGGCCCGTTCTCGTGGATATCACGAAGGATGTTACTGCCGACAAGGCTGAGTACAGGAAGCAGAAGCCCACGGAACTAAAGCTTCCGAAGAGATTTACCGATGAAGATATAGAAACCGCCATAAAGCTCATAGAAAGATCAAAGAAACCCTTTATCTATACGGGAGGCGGTACCGTCATATCAGGGGCGAGCAATGAGCTTAAGGAATTCGCCCACAGGATAGATGCTCCGGTATGTGACACTCTCATGGGTAAAGGAGGATTTGACGGAAACGATGATCTCTATACCGGCATGATAGGAATGCACGGTACAAAGACATCCAATCTCGGTGTCAGCCGCTGCGATCTTCTTATCGCAATAGGGGCAAGGTTTTCGGACCGTGTTATCGGTAAGGCGAGCAAATTCGCCAATAAGGCAAAGATCCTGCATATAGATATAGATCCTGCGGAGATCAACAAGAATATAAAGACCGATGCAAGCGTTATAGGTGATGTTAAGGAGATACTCACCATCCTGAATTCAAAACTTAAGCAAAAGAATAATGAAGAATGGATCGCTTCAATAAAGGAACTTAAGGAAAAATATCCTTTAAAGTACGAGAGTGACAGGCTCACATGTCCGTTCGTGATCGAAGAACTGTACAGACAGACAAAGGGTGAAGCGATAATTACAACGGATGTCGGCCAGCATCAGATGTGGGCCGCACAGTATTATAAGTATAAGGAACCCAGAACCTTCCTTTCTTCGGGCGGTCTCGGCACGATGGGTTACGGCCTCGGAGCCTGCATAGGAGCAAAGGTCGGACGTCCCGACAAGACTGTGATAAATGTTGCGGGTGACGGGTGTTTTCGAATGAACATGAACGAACTTGCAACAGCCAGTCGTTACAACATTCCGATAATACAGGTTCTCATAAACAATGAAGTTCTCGGAATGGTCCGCCAGTGGCAGACTCTGTTTTATGAAGGCCGGTATTCAAATACGATCCTTACGGATAAGGTTGATTATCAGATGGTGGCAAAGGGACTCGGCTGTGAAGCGATGAAGGTTACTACCAAAGAAGAAGCAGTAGAAGCTATCGGCAAGGCACTTAAGCTTAACAGGCCGGTACTTATCGAGTGCGTGATCGATCCCGATGATAAAGTATTTCCGATGGTACCTGCCGGTGCGGCAATAGATGAAGTGTTTGACGGGGATGATCTTAAGCAGACTAAGGGTTAACCTGTAATATTGAATATGAAAGCATTAAAGATCATTACAATTGTTTTAACAAGTATAGTGTTCATAACGGCAGCCGGATACGGTGTGATCTCATGTTATTATAATAACAAGTTTCTGTGCGGAACATATATAAACGGCCATGATGCAAATGCCATGAGTATAGACAGGGCGAATGATTATCTCGTGGATTCGTATCTTCCGGGTGTGGATTTTAAAAATGTAACACTTATGTTCGAAGGGCGCGACGGTTTAACGGAAACGATAAAAGGATCCGATTTCAAACTGAATGCGGATATGACCAAAGGACTTGATGAGATACTCTCATCACAGAAGCCGTATGAATGGCTTATGTATGCCCTGTATCCTTTCAAATACGATCTGGCTCCCGAAGTAACATATGATAAGGAGATTTTAAGGGAACATATCGAAGAACTTGAGTGCGTAAACAGGCCCAGGGAGCAGAAGGATGTCCTGGTTGAAATAAGAAAGGACAGATCGGGATATTATCTGTATGATGATATACTCGATGAACTGAATACTTCCAGGATATTGGACAAGGCTTGTGCGGCGCTCGACGGAATTGATACCGCGGTTATAAAGATAGATTTAAGCGATTGCTATATAAAGCATGATATCCCCGAAGAATACAGTGAAGTTGCAAGCCTGTATGATAAGATAGACAAGGTGAAGAATTCATGCATCAGCTATGAAGACGCTCCGATAAAATACCGGCTTGACGGTAAGACGGCAGTGGCATGGCTTAAGACGGGAAGCGACGGACTTCCGGTTCTTGATGAGACGGGAAATCTTGTTTTTGATGATGAGAAGATGCAGGGATATTTGGACTATCTTGCCAAAGCCTTCAATTCATCGGGCGGATTTTTTGAATGGAAGAAGAAAAACGGTGAATTCGTAACCTTAAAAAATACAATGCAGGGCTTTGAGGTCGATAAGGAAGCGGAGTCTGAAAAGATCAAAGAGAATATGCTGCGCGGCGGCAGACTGACGAGAACACCGGTATATTCCAAAGAGGGCAAAGGCAGAGGAAAGGATATCATCGGAAAAACCTATATAGAGGTTGATATGTCCGCTCAAAAACTGTATTATTACGTGAACGGACAGTTGAGCATGGAATCCGATGTTGTTACCGGAAACCTTGCAAGAGGTAACGGCACACCGGCAAAGCTTTGTGATGTATATTTCAAGCAGAGGAACCGGACGCTCAGGGGCCCGAATTATGCAACGTTTGTAAATTACTGGATGGCGGTTTCGGGACACATAGGCATACATGATGCGACGTGGAGAAGTAAGTTCGGCGGAGAGATATATAAAACGGCCGGTTCTCACGGATGCGTAAACGTACCGAAGAGCTTCGCGGCAGATCTGTATGAGGTGGTAGAAGTCGGTACGCCATGTATTATGTACTATTAATCCATAACGAAAAACACAGAGAGTTTTAAGCCTGCAGTTATGGATAAAATATAGACCTATAAACAAAGTCATTAAGGAGGAGAATATGAAAAGAGTTTATAACTTTTCGGCAGGTCCCGCAGTCTTACCTGAAGAAGTATTAAAAGAAGCTGCAGATGAGATGCTTGATTACAAGGGAAGCGGTATGTCCGTGATGGAGATGAGCCATCGTTCCAAGGTGTATGACAACATCATCAAGGAAGCCGAAGCGGATCTTCGTGAGCTTATGAACATTCCCGACAATTACAAGGTACTGTTCCTGCAGGGCGGAGCCAGCCAGTTTTTTGCCGAGGTTCCCATGAACATGATGAAAAATAAAAAGGCAGGATACATACTTACGGGACAGTGGGCTAAAAAGGCATTCCAGGAAGCCAAGATCTACGGTGAAGCGGTAGAACTTGCATCATCAGCCGATAAGACATTTTCATATATACCGGATTGCTCGGATCTTCCTATAACGGATGATATGGATTATGTATATATCTGTGAAAATAATACGATATACGGAACCAAGTTCCATGAATTACCGGATACAAAGGGCAAGGATCTGGTAGCGGATGTATCTTCCTGCTTCCTTTCTGAACCTGTTGATGTATCAAAATATGCTGTCATCTACGGCGGTGTTCAGAAGAATGTAGGTCCTGCAGGCTGCGTGATAGCAATAATAAGAGAAGATCTTATTACGGATGACGTACTTCCCGGAACTCCCACAATGCTTAAGTGGAAGACACAGGCAGATGCCGATTCTCTTTACAATACACCTCCCTGCTATACCATCTATATCTGCGGAAAGGTATTCAAGTGGCTTAAGAAGATGGGCGGTCTTGAAGCGATGAAGGCACTCAATGAGAAAAAGGCAAAGATACTCTACGATTATCTTGACGAGAGCAAGCTGTTCAAGGGAACCGTTGAGAAGAGCAGCCGTTCTCTTATGAATGTTCCTTTTGTCACCGGAAATGAAGAACTTGATGCCAAGTTCGTAAAGGAAGCCAAGGAAGCCGGATTTGAGAACCTTAAGGGTCACAGGACCGTAGGCGGAATGAGGGCATCGATATATAATGCAATGCCCATAGAAGGTGTTGAAGCACTTGTTAAGTTCATGAAGGAATTTGAGAGCAAAAACTTATAAAGGAGAATCAAAATGTTCAAGTACACTTGTTTAAATCCAATTTCTCAGGTAGGGCTTGAGAAGTTCACCGGCAATTTTTCAAAGACGGATGATATAAAGGATGCTCAGGGTGTCCTCGTAAGAAGCGCTTCCATGCATGATATGGAAATGCCCGAAGGTCTGCTTGCGATAGCAAGAGCCGGAGCCGGTGTCAACAATATCCCTCTTGATGATTGTGCAAAGAAGGGAATAGTAGTGTTCAATACACCCGGAGCAAATGCAAACGGAGTTAAGGAGCTGGTTATTGCGGGAATGCTGCTTGCTTCGCGTGATGTTGTCGGAGGCATCAACTGGGTTGAGAGCGCAAAATCCGAGGCGGATATCGCCAAGATGGCGGAGAAAGAGAAAAAGAAATTCGCAGGTACCGAGATCCAGGATAAGAAACTCGGTATCATAGGACTCGGAGCCATAGGCGTAAGGGTCGCTAACGTTGCAAAACATCTCGGTATGGAAGTTTACGGATACGATCCTTATATTTCCGTAGATGCCGCATGGAACTTATCAAGGGATATAAAACATGTGCTTGATATAAACGAGATATATGAACAGTGCGATATCATAACGATACATGTACCTCTCATGGACAGCACAAAGAATACGATAAACAAAGAAGCCATTTCCAAGATGAAGGACGGCGTTATCATCCTTAATTTTGCAAGGGATCTTCTCGTTGAGGAGACCGCTGTACTTGAAGCCATAAAGAGCGGCAAGGTAAGAAAGTATGTATCGGATTTTCCGAACCCTACAACAGCCGGACAGGAAGGCTGCATCGTTATACCTCATCTTGGTGCTTCTACGGAAGAATCGGAAGATAACTGTGCAAAGATGGCAGTCAAGGAACTTATGAATTATCTTGAGAACGGTAATATCGTAAATTCAGTGAATTATCCAAACTGTGACATGGGCGTATGTACTAATGCGGGCCGTATCGCTATAATGCATAAGAATGTTGCGAACATGATCTCAAGATTCACCGGTATTTTCGGCGATCTTAACCTTAACATTTCCGATCTTACAAACAAGTCAAAAGGCGAGTATGCATATACAATGCTCGATCTTGACGATCCCGCAACCGATGAGATAGTAAAGAAACTGGAAGCGGTTGACGGTGTTATCAGGGTAAGAGTGGTTAAATAAACCGTATCTAAAAGAAGCCTGCCAAGCGGGCTTCTTTTGCTTTTGGGAAAATACTGTAAATGAGAGGTGAAGAAATGACCGGATCTGAAGCTGTTGCATATATTGAGAGTTACGGATGGAGTGAGATGCGTCTCGGCCTTGACAGGACAAGACAGCTGGTGCATGCTCTCGGCGATCCGCAGAAAAAACTTAAATTCATACACGTTGCGGGAAGTAACGGAAAGGGAAGCTCCTGTGCAATGTTTGCATCCATCCTTCAGAAGGCCGGATATAAGACAGGTCTGTATACATCACCTTACATAGAGACTTTCAATGAACGGATAAGGATAAACGGAGAGGACATTCCGGGAGATGCTCTTGCGAAGATAACGGAAAAGATACGTGATATCTCTGAGAGTATGGAAGATCATCCGAGCCAGTTCGAAATGGTGACTGCCATCGCACTTGAATATTTTTTTGAAGAAAAATGCGATATCGTGGTCTTCGAAGTCGGAATGGGCGGAGAGTTCGACAGCACGAATATTATAGATGCACCCGTTCTTGCAGTTATGACAAATATCGGTCTTGAACACACGGAGTATCTTGGCGATACGCTTGAAAAGATAGCGGGAACAAAGTCGGGGATAATAAAGAGCGGAAGCTGCTGCGTAAGTTACGATCAGGTTCCGGAAGTTGATAACGTGATAAGTAATGTCTGTAAAGAAAAGAAGGTGCCTTTAAAAAAGACTGATATTAACAGGATAAGTCTTAAGGAGCGCAGCATTGAGGGCCAGCGTTTTACATGGGATGAAAAGGAGTATCGGCTCTCGCTTTTGGGTCCTCATCAGCTTCACAATGCTGCTTTGGTACTTACCGGTATAGAAGCACTGAGGGAAAGGGGATACGTTATACCGGAAACGGCTGTTATGAGAGGCCTTGAAGATGTAAAATGGCCTGCAAGGCTTGAAGTGCTTAATAATGACCCGCTATTTATACTTGACGGTGGTCATAACCCTCAATGCGCCTGTGCTCTGGCAGAGAGCCTTCCGGATATACTTAAGGGGGAAAAAGCAGTATTTCTTATGGGAGTGCTTGCGGATAAGGATTATAAGAGTATGCTTGAGAGCATCAGAGGATATGCATCCCTGTTCGTATGCGTAACTCCCGACAGTCCCAGAGCGCTAAGCGCACCGGAACTTAAGGATATCATAATAAAAAACGGAGACAGGGCCGTATCGTGTGACTCTGTCTTTGAAGGTATAGAAAAGGCTGTTGAGCTGTCCATGGGCAAAACCCCGATAGTTGCCTTCGGATCTCTGTATATGGCCGGAGCAATCCGCTCCGGATATAAAAAGATATCGGAAGAACGGATCAGATCTTAAAATCAAAATCCGGTCCGAGATCCTCCCTGTATTTATTCTCGGCTTCAACACCCTGTTCAGATGCAAGATCCATATATTTTATGAATACATCCTCGATCGGAAGCCCCATTTCCTTTGACAGTTCTTCCATAACGGGGCGGAGCTTCTCTAACTGTTCGGAAACGTGGGTGTTCTGCGGATCTATATCCTTAAGAGCCTCTTCCGCATATTTGTTTATCCTGTTTAAAAATGTTCTGTCGGCATCTGTCATGAAAATAGTCCTCATCTTTCACTAAGTATTAAAACAATGATATCATATTTTAACTGTTTTGATAATATGTCACTTTATGTTGTTATTATGAGCGTTTTTTGGTACAATATTTAGTGTATGTGCAAAAAGGAGGATAATAATGGCAGACATCAGACCGTTTAAGGCCATAAGGCCGGCAAAAGGACTTGAAGATAAGATAGCTGCACTGCCGTATGATGTATACAGCAGACAGGAGGCCGTCAAGGCAGTAGAAGGGAATGATAAGACTTTCTTAAGGATAGACAGGGCCGAGACATGCTTTGACAATTCTGTTGACACCTATGATGACAGAGTGTATGAGAAGGCCAACGAGTTATTTCACGGGATGCTTGACAGAAATGAGTTCGTCAGAGATACAAGGGATTGCTATTATATCTACGAACTTACGATGGATGGGCGTTCGCAGACCGGTATCGTTGCATGTGCTTCGATAGACGATTATCAGAACAATATCATTAAAAAGCATGAAAATACAAGGGCCGATAAGGAAGCCGACAGGATAAGGCATGTTGATGCGCTCAGTGCTCAGACAGGGCCTATTTTTCTTGCATACAGAGCAAACGAGAGCATAAACGAAACAATAGATGCTGTCAAGGAAAGTCCTGCGATAAATGATTTTGTCTCGGATGACGGGATAAGGCACAGAGTTTGGATAATAGATGACGATAAGGATATCGAAGTCATATGCAATGCATTTTTAAAAATGGATTCCATATATATAGCCGACGGACACCACAGGTGTGCGAGTGCGGTAAAGGTCGGCCTGAAGCGCAGGGAGGAACATCCGGATTATACGGGTGATGAGGAGTTCAATTATTTTCTGTCAGTGCTTTTCCCGGACGATCAGCTCATGATAATGGATTATAACCGTGTCATAAAGGATCTTAACGGTCACACTGCTGATGAGATACTTTCGGAACTTAAGAAACTCGGAGAACTCAAGGAAAGAGGAAGTTCACCGTATAAGCCTGTAAAGAAGGGTGAAGTGTCAGTATACATTGACGGCAAATGGTACTCACTTGATATTGACGCGAAATATTTGAGCGACGATCCGGTAAAGGGACTGGATGTATCCATATTACAGGATAATGTTCTTAAACCGCTGTTCGGCATTGACGATCCGAAGACAGATAAGAGAATAGATTTTGTCGGCGGCATCAGGGGACTTTCGGAGCTTGAGAGAAGATGCAGGACGGACTGCAGGATCGCATTTGCAATGTATCCGACATCAATAAGCGAACTGTTTGCAGTGGCGGATGCGGGACTTTTGATGCCGCCCAAATCAACATGGTTTGAACCGAAGTTAAGAAGCGGTCTTTTCATTCACGATATATCATGATCTTGCTTTTAAATACTTTTACCTTATATTTTTATACAAGGAGATGACGGTATGGATAAGAAACTTTATAAGATGATGGACTGGGCAAGGATAGAGCAGATAGTGTATTCGGAAGAAGACAGCCCGCATGATTTCCTGGGAGGACATTATGTGACGGGCGGTATACTCATACAGACATATATGCCCGGAGTCGACAACATAAAGAAAATATGCGCCGTTGTCAGGATAGGGGATACGTTTAAGGAATATCCCATGGAACTTATGGATGAGACGGGATTTTATGCCGTCCTCGTAAGGAGCTTAAAGAAGGTAAGATACAGCTACTGTTACAAGATATACACAACCGAAGGTGAGTCATACGAACTTCAGGACCCCTACAGGTTTGACAGCACCGTGAGTGAAAAGGATATTGCAAGGCTCAATGCAGGCATACATTATGAATCCTATAATGTGATGGGAGCGCATCTTCGCGAAAAAGACGGTGTCAAAGGAGTATCTTTTGCGGTATGGGCACCAAATGCCGTAAGAGTCAGCGTTGTCGGTGATTTTAACAACTGGGACGGACGCCGGCACCAGATGAGAAGGCTTAAGGACGGAGGTATATTTGAGATATTCATTCCCGGAGTTAAGGAAGGTGCTGTATATAAGTACGAACTTAAGCTTAAGGGCGATATCATAAAGTTCAAGGCCGATCCCTACGGCTTCGGTGCGGAACTGAGGCCTGCCACGGCTTCGGTGGTAAGAAGTATCAAAGGATTCAAATGGACAGACAGCGAATGGCTTGAGAACAGGAAGGAATTTCAGGGTAAGGACAAGCCGCTAAGCATATACGAAGTACATCTCGGCTCCTTTAAAAAGCCCGATGACGGAAGGGAATTCTATAATTACAGGGAACTTGCACCCATGATAGCGGATCATGTTCTGAATATGGGTTATACGCATATTGAGGTAATGCCTGTCATGGAACATCCTCTTGATGCATCATGGGGTTATCAGGTCGTGGGATATTATGCTCCGACAAGCCGTTACGGCACGCCCGGGGATCTTATGTATTTTATGGACTATATGCATGAAAAGGGGATAGGAGTTATCCTTGACTGGGTACCGGCTCATTTTCCGAAGGACGATCACGGTCTTTCGGAATTCGACGGAACATGTCTGTATGAACATCTTGATCCGAGACAGGGATATCATCCGCACTGGAGGACTTCGATCTACAATTACGGACGCCCGCAGGTAAGCAACTATCTGCTCGCAAACGCACTTTACTGGATAAAGGAATATCATGCTGACGGCATCAGGATGGATGCGGTCGCTTCAATGCTGTATCTGGACTACGGAAAACAGGACGGACAGTGGGTTGCCAATATGTACGGCGGGAACGAGAATCTGGATGCGGTGGAATTCTTAAAGCATTTCAATTCAATACACGCTAAGATGGATGACGGTTCCATAGTTATAGCCGAAGAATCAACGGCATGGCCGAAGGTTTCCGGAAGTCTTATGGAAGACGGCCTCGGTTTTGATTACAAGTGGAATATGGGCTGGATGAATGATTTTATCGAGTTCATGAGATATGATCCGCTGTTCAGGACAGGACATTATACCGAGCTTACATTCAGCATGATCTATGCATATTCGGAACATTTCATCCTTGTATTTTCGCATGATGAGGTGGTTCACGGCAAATCTTCGATGCTTGGCAAGATGCCGGGTGACAATGCGGCAAAGTTCGCCAATCTGCGTGCCGCTTACGGTTACATGATGACCCATCCCGGAAAGATCCTGTCATTTATGGGGCAGGACATAGGAGAGTGGGACGAGTGGAATGAGAACAGAAGCGTAGAATGGGATCTCCTTCAGTATGACGAACACCGGCTCTTCAACCTCTATATAAAGGACATGCTGAACTTCTACAGGAACAACCCCGCTCTGTACACGCTGGATAATGAGATAGAGGGCTTCGAGTGGGTAAACAATATCTCCGCAAACGAATGTATAATAGTTTTCCTGCGGAAATGTCAGGAACAGACACTTCTTGTAGTATGTAATTTTGCAAACATATCAAGGGATCAGTATAAGATCGGAGTACCTTTTGCCGGAAAATACAAAGAGATATTCAATTCCGACGATCAAAAATACGGCGGAACAGGATATGTAAATCCGAGAGTAAAGGTATCGAAGAAGGATGAATGCGACGGAAGGGATGATTCGCTCCGTATCAAAGTCGCACCTTTATCCGTTTCGGTATTCAGATATGACGGTGAGGCCGAGCCCAGAAAGGCTCCTGTAAAGAAGAAGAAAAAAGGCACGGCTTCCGGCAGGAAGGCCGTGAAGGATTTAAGGCACGAACTTGAAGAGAAGTACAACAGGGAAGAAAGAGGTCTTACAGACTGATCGGAGTCTGCTCCGATTGCTTTAAACTTGGATTTATGATATTATATATCGATTGAAAAGGCTTGCATTTACGGAATGTTCGGAGGTTTATCATGTCGGTTTTACAGGCGATAATATTAGGTATAGTACAGGGATTGACTGAATTCTTACCCGTAAGCAGTTCGGGACATTTAGCGCTGATCAAAAATATCTTCAACATTGAGACGGACGGAGGGATACTGTTTGACGTACTTCTTCATGTGGCTACCTTGGCTGCCGTATTTGCGGTATATTACAAGGATCTTCTTAAGATAATAGTTGAGTTTTTCGGTATCTGTGCCGACTGCTGTGTGAACATAGGTCGCTTTTTCAAGAATCTTTCTGCGATAAACCGCCAGGAATATAAGCCTATATGCACCAATCCGTACAGGAAGCTCACTCTGATGCTGATGATATCAACAATACCCACAGGTATAATGGGAGTCCTTCTGGATGACGTGGTTGAATCGGTTTCGGGTAATCTTCTGATAGTGGGTTTATGCCTTTTGGGTACAGGCGGGATATTGTTCGTGTCGGAACTTGTCGGGAACGGGAGCAAGAAGCAGAAGGAAGCAAATTTCGGAGATGCGCTTATAGCAGGTATAGGTCAGGGATTTGCTGTCCTGCCGGGGATATCGCGTTCAGGTACGACGATAACGGGATGTCTTTTGTGTGGATTTGACAGACGCTTTGCGGTAAAGTATTCATTCCTTATGTCTGTTCCGGCAATACTGGGTGCGCTGGTACTCGAACTTATCAAACTGCCGGGAGCGGACAGCACTGTTTCGGTACCTGTGGCAGGCTGCATCATAGCAATGATACTTGCTGCAGTCATCGGGTTTTTCGCTCTTAAACTGGTAAACGCTCTTGCAGTCAGCCGGCGTTTCAAACCGTTCTGGATATATTGTCTTGCAATGGGAGCGATATCCATCATCGTATTTTTGATCAAGCTTTGATACCAACCGGGAATGTGAGGGCATTTCCGAAGGATCCAAATATTAAGAAGGGGCAGGGGAAGTATAAGTATGGCAACGGGTTCTGCTAAAAGAAAAAGGAGTACCCAGACATCTGGTGCAAGAAAAAACTCCGTAAGAAACAGTAAAGTCAGTAAGAATACCGGCAATAAGAAAAATGCGGGAAATGACGGTTTGAGCAATGAGATAATACTTATTGCCGTAATTGCTTTTTCCGTTCTTTTGTTCCTTGGAAACTTAGGCGTTATAGGGAGTCTCGGCGATTTTATAAGTAAGATCCTTTTCGGTATATTCGGACTTGTCGCATATATTGTTCCGGTAATGCTCATTGTTGCGGCATTTGTATATACTTCCGGAAGGAATCACTCTGCTACGGGTGTCAAGATCTGGTCGGGTACCGTTCTTGTGATCATCTTAAGTTCGATGTCCCAGCTCTGGTTTCTGCCGGATAATGCAAGTGAGGCACAAACGGCAAAGGAGTATTATGAATTATGTTCGGGACTTAAGTGCGGCGGCGGTATTATAGGCGGGGTGATAACAAATATCCTTAAAAAAGGTGTCGGCACCGTGGGCGCAAATATTGTGCTTATAGTGCTCGCTCTCATTTGCATCATACTGATAACCGAAAGATCGATCATAGGCGGAGTCAGGATGGGCAGCCGTACTCTGTATGATAATGCAAGAAATGACATAGAAAGACGCAGGGAAAGGCGCGAAAACGAACGCCCGTTAAGAGAAGAGCAAAGAAGGATAAGAGCGGAAGAAAAGGAAGCAAGACGTCTGGAAGAAGAACGTATCCGCAGGCAGAAGGTAGATGAGCGTAATGAGAGATTACGGCAGCGTGATCTGGAACGCCTCAACAGAAAAATGGAAGCCGAACGCTTAAGGGAAGAGAACCTTCGCAAGAAAGAGGAAGGCCTGCCGCGTGTGGATATGAAGGTTTCCGGAGTGATCATGGACGCCGGTCTTAAGGCAGACAGGGCTGTGGAAAATGCCACTCCAAAAAGTACAGACATACACGAGATATCATATGAAGATAATGACAGGGATACATTAAGGGAAAATGCATATCACGATGCAGTCCCTGACAGTGAGATAAAGGAAATCTATTCGGAGTATCCGCGCAACGAATACAGGCTGGGATATGAAAATGCAAGGTCAAGCCATTCAATAGCAGTTGACACCAAGGGTATGCCAAGACGGGAATATGAAGGCTATGACAGAAAGAAACTGGGAGATACCGCGGAGTTTGAAAGTGCGATCATAAATGAGACGATGCACCTTTCAAATGAATATGATTATGAAAGCAGAGTGACGGATGATGAGATCGAAACGGATACCCGTTACACAGAACCTGACGCAGGCTATTTAAAAAAGAGTACTACGGTAGATGAGTACAAAAAGCCGTCCGTAACTATAAATGAGACTTCTTATGACAGTAACGAACAAAGTCCCGCGAAGCGCAATGTAACCGAAAAGAAGACAAAACGTGAACCTGTAAGGGAATTCAGGTTCCCGCCGGTAAATCTTCTTAAGAAGGGAGCCGCAAAAACAGGCGGAGATTCAAAAAGGGTACTTGACGAGAAGGCTGAGAGACTTAAGGAGACACTGAGGGAATTCGGCGTGGGTGTCACGATGACAGGATATACACAGGGCCCCGCGATCACAAGATTTGAAATGAAGCCCGATGTGGGTGTCAAGGTCAGCAAGGTACTTAATCTTAGTGATGATATCATGCTAAGCATGGCTGCCAAGAATGTCCGTATAGAAGCTCCGATACCCGGTAAGTCTCTTATCGGTATCGAACTTCCCAATGAGGAGAACACGGCTGTAATGTTCCGTGATCTGATAGACAGTCAGGAGTTTAAAAAGTCCGAGAGCAAATTAAGTTTTGCCGTCGGTAAGGGATTAAGCGGCGAGACTGTAGTTGCAGATATCGGGAAGATGCCTCATCTTCTCATCGCAGGTGCTACGGGATCGGGTAAGTCCGTATGTATAAACACACTCATAATGAGCATACTCTATAAGGCAAGACCTGATGAAGTCAAGCTCATCATGGTGGATCCCAAGGTCGTTGAACTCAGTGTTTATAACGGGATACCGCATCTTATGATACCTGTGGTCACGGATCCGAAGCAGGCTGCGGAAGCCCTTAAATGGGGCGTTGTCGAAATGGACGACAGGTATAATAAATTCGCAGAGTTCGGAGTAAGGGATCTTAACGGATACAATAAAAAGATCCAGTCTATGACCGATGTGCCCGAACAGGACCGGGGCAGTGTCCTTCCGAGGATAATCATAATAGTAGATGAGCTTGCGGATCTTATGATGGTAGCTTCCAAGGAAGTGGAAGAATCGATCTGCCGTATTGCACAGAAGGCCCGTGCGGCAGGAATACATCTTGTAATAGCAACACAGCGTCCTTCGGTTGATGTCGTCACAGGTCTTATAAAGGCTAATATGCCGAGCCGTATAGCCTTTTCTGTATCAAGCGGAGTGGATTCACGTACAATCCTGGATATGGTCGGTGCGGAGAAACTTTTAGGGAAAGGTGATATGCTTTTTTATCCACAGGGATATACGAAACCTGCCAGGGTACAGGGCGCTTTTGTTTCGGATCAGGAAGTAAATGACGTCGTTGATTTTCTTAAGGAACACAGCGGTGGAAACGGCTATGATGACGAGATAGCGCAGAAGATAAAGAATGCATCGACAAGCACAGGAGGTACTTCCGATCAGTCGGGTTCCCAGGGAGGCCCCGGAAACGGACATGATGAACTTTTTGTTGAGGCGGCCAGGGCCATAATAGATAAGAACAAGGCTTCCATAGGAATGCTGCAGAGACTTTTCAAGATAGGTTTTAACAGGGCTGCAAGGATCATGGATCAGCTCGCGGATGCCGGGGTCGTCGGTGAGGAAGAAGGGACAAAACCGAGAAAAGTGCTCATGAGCATGGAGCAGCTTGATCAGTATATAGAAGAATATCTTTAATTATAGAATTTGAAAACAGGAGGATGAAATGAAATCCGATATAGAGATAGCACAGGAAGCAAAAATGCTGCCGATAAAAGAGGTCGCAAAGTCTCTGGGGATAGAGGAAGATGATCTTGAACTTTACGGTAAATATAAAGCCAAACTGTCGGAAGACTATCTTAAGAAGATACAGAATAACGGTGACGGAAAGCTTATTCTGGTAACTGCGATAAATCCCACGCCGGCGGGCGAAGGTAAGACCACAACCAGTATAGGTCTTGCACAGGCAATGGCAAAACTTGACAAAAAGGCTATCCTTGCCTTGAGAGAGCCTTCTTTGGGACCGTGCTTCGGTATAAAGGGCGGTGCCGCAGGCGGCGGTTATTCACAGGTTGTTCCCATGGAGGAATTGAACCTTCATTTCACAGGCGACTTTCATGCCATAACAGCTGCAAACAATCTCCTTGCGGCAATGCTTGACAATCATATCCATCAGGGAAATGAAAAAAGAATAGATACAAGATCTGTTGTATGGAAACGATGTGTTGATATGAATGACAGGGCCCTCCGTAATGTAGTCGTCGGTCTTGGTGAAAAGACCGATGGATTTGTACGGGAGGATCATTTTGTCATAACCGTGGCATCCGAGATAATGGCAGTTCTCTGCCTTGCGAGTGACCTGAAGGATCTTAAAAAGAGACTTGCAAGGATAGTAATAGCCTACGATCTTGACGGCAATCCGGTAACAGCTGATGATATAAAGGCAGTTGGGGCCATGACGGCACTGTTAAAGGATGCGATAAAGCCGAATCTCATCCAGACACTTGAACACACTCCTGCGCTTGTACACGGCGGTCCGTTTGCAAATATAGCCCACGGCTGCAATTCCGTGATCGCAACAAAGGCGGCTCTTAAGATGGCAGATTATGTAATAACGGAAGCAGGTTTCGGGGCTGATCTGGGTGCTGAGAAATTCTTTGACATAAAATGCCGCGCTGCGGGACTTAAGCCTGATGCCGCAGTACTTGTCGCAACGATAAGGGCACTTAAATATAACGGCGGAGTCAAAAAGGAAGATCTGTCGGGGGAAGATCTTGAAGCTCTTAAAAAGGGTATCGTAAATCTTGAAAAGCATATTGAAAATCTTAAACTGTACGGAGTTCCGGTAGTCGTTACACTCAATGCATTTTCATCGGATACCGATGCGGAAGTTGAATTCGTAAGGAATTTCTGTAAGGAAAGAGACTGCGATCTTGCACTTTCAAAGGTATGGGAACACGGAGGCGAAGGCGGTATCGAACTTGCAAAGAAGGTCATTGATACTATCGAAAACAGGAAGAGTGATTTTAAGCCGTTATACGATCTTGATATTTCGATAGACGAAAAGATAAACACGATAGCCCGCAGGATTTACGGTGCTGACGGTGTATCATATTCATCAAAGGCAAAGAAGCAGATGGAAGAACTTGAAAAGCTGGGATTCGGATCATTTCCGATATGCATCGCAAAAACCCAGTATTCACTTTCGGATGATCAGACACTGCTCGGAAGACCCGAAGGATTTGATATAAACGTCAGGGAAATCTATGTCTGTGCAGGTGCAGGATTTATAGTTGCTGTAACGGGTAATATAATGACGATGCCCGGACTATCCAAAAATCCGGCAGCATACAGTATCGATGTTGATGAAAACGGAAAGATAACAGGATTGTTCTGATTTAACTAAGAATAATAAGGAGGAATTCGTACATAATGGCTCAGATAATAGACGGTAAGGCTATTTCCGCAAGGATAAAAGACGAATTAAAGGAAGAAGTCGCAAGAAAAAAGACTGAAGGAAAGCAGATAACTCTTGCGGTCATACAGGTGGGCAATGATCCCGCATCTACGGTTTATGTCGGTAACAAGAAGAAAGCGTGTGCATATATCGGTATTGATTCCGTAAGTTATGAACTCCCCGAAGAAACTTCACAGGATGAACTTCTTGCTCTTATCGATAAATTAAACGAAGATCCTAAGATAACGGGGATACTTGTTCAGCTCCCGGTACCGGATCATATCGACGAGGATATTATAATAAGAAAGATATCTCCTAAAAAAGACGTCGACGGTTTTCATCCGATGTCGGTCGGAGCTTTATGTATAGGTGAAAAAGGTTTTGTCAGCTGTACGCCCGCGGGTGTGATCAAGCTCCTTGAGTATTCGGGGATTGAGATCGCGGGCAAAGAGTGCGTTGTTATCGGACGAAGCAATATCGTCGGTAAGCCCATGGCATTGCTTCTCCTTCGTGAAAACGGTACCGTGACGGTATGCCACTCGAAGACAAAGGATCTTAAGGAAGTATGCAAACGTGCGGATATACTTGTGGTTGCCATAGGCAGACCTAAGATGATAAACGAAGAGTATATAAAGGACGGTGCCGTAGTCATCGATGTCGGCATACACAGGATGGATAACGGCAGATTGTGCGGTGACGTGGATTTTGACAGGGTTGTTGACAAATGCAGTGCGATAACTCCGGTGCCCGGTGGAGTGGGACCCATGACTATCGCCATGCTCATGTATAATGTTGTAAACGCGGAATAAGGGTAGTTTGAATATGAAATGTCCTAAATGCGGGACTGAGATCAGGGACGGCTATATGTACTGCCCCAAATGCGGTGAAGAGGTAATAATGGTTCCCGATTTTGAGATAGAACTCGAAGAGGGGATCGAGCAGACCATCTCGGAAGTAGCCGAAATGATAGCTGTATCGGTTGAAGATATTGATGAAAGCGATACGGCGAAGGAACCTGATGAGGTCAATTTAACGGAGCCCATCGAAGAGATCGTTGATACTCCGGTTAAGGATAATATAAGGAAAACAGGAACAAGGATACTGATAGCAGCTGCTGTCGTACTTGGTCTTGTTTTTGTATTCGGAGTTTACAAACTGGTTACTTTTGTTAACGATTACTATTCATATGATAAACAGTTCGCAAAAGAAATGTCGGAATATGATGCGGGTGAATATGAAGCCGCCGTCAAAACCGGCAAGCATGTGATATCTTTAAATCCAAGGGATGAACGTCCAAGGTTCATTCTTGCGGATTCCTATTTTGCTCTCCATAAATATGATGAATCGATAGCGGTACTCAACGATCTTTTAAAGGAATATCCTCAGGATAAGACCATATATGAACGTCTGTTTACTCTTTATGAGATCGAAGGAGATACGGAATCCATATTGACGCTGTCGAAGATGAGCAGTGATCCCAGTATCTTAAAGCTGTTTGACGGCTATAGTTCAGGATCTGTTGATTTCAGCCTCGAGAGCGGTACTTATGAAGGGCCTAAGGAAATAAGCATTACTACTTCGGAAGGCGGTACCGTATATTACACGTTGGACGGCTCGAAACCCGATACGTCTTCTTTGGTGTATGAAAAGCCAATAGAACTTGCTGAAGGTGAGACTGTCATAACTGCTGTATGCGTTAACAGCAAGGGAGTAATGAGTGAACCCGTAAGCAGGACATATACGATAAATACAGCAGTTCTTGAAACCCCTAACTTAATAACTGCTCCGGGGGATTATTCGACGCCCGAGCTTATACGCCTGACGGATCCCGTAAACGGGACAATTTACTATACGACCGACGGGACCGATCCCAACGAAGGCTCAACCTTATATGAGCCTCCGATACTTATGCCTCTCGGTAAGAGTGAGTACAGGTTCGTTATAATAAACGACTTGGGTGAAGCGGGAGATATCATCACTGCCCGGTATGTTCTTAAGATAAACGGCATATTTGATGCGGAATACGCGAAAAATGCCGTACAGCTTAATCTTATCGCTCACGGCCATGCGGTCATGGATCATGAATTCATTGCAAAATACGGCTATTCACATGACGGAAGAAATTATTATATTGTAGAGGAATATGCAAATAGCGGCGGGAAAAAGCAGAAACAGAACACGTTATATGCGGTTGATTCACAGACGGGAGAGGTGTTTACGATAAACAGGAACACGGATAAGAAGGACTATGATTTCGGAATAGTGAGTTGATCATATTAATTTTATATGAAGAAAAAAACTGATTGCTTTTTTACAGATGAAAATATATAGTGTTATAGGTGAAAAAATTTTTAGGAGGAATCCCGTATGTACAAGATTTTAAAGGCGGAAATGCTTGCCGAGAATATCTATCTTATGGATGTGTCGGCACCAAGGGTTGCAAAATCATGTCTGCCAGGACAGTTTGTGATCGTTAAGATCGATGAAAAGGGTGAACGTATCCCGCTCACCATATGCGATTATGACAGAGAAAAGGGAACGATAACCATAGTATTCCAGATCGTCGGTGCTTCCACAAAGCGTATGGCAACGCTGAAGGCAGGCGACAGTTTCAGGGATTTTACCGGCCCTCTCGGACAGCCCTCGGAGCTTTGCAATGAACCTCTTGATGAGCTTAAGAAGAAAAAGATCCTGTTTGTTGCCGGCGGAGTCGGAACGGCACCTGTTTATCCGCAGGTAAAATGGCTTAAAGAGAACGGAGTTGACGCAGATGTCATAGTCGGAGCAAAGACACAGAGTCTGCTCATCCTGGAGAATGAGATGGAGAAGGTTGCGGGCAATCTGTATATAACTACGGATGACGGTTCATACAAGAGAAAGGGAATGGTCACGGAAGTTATAAAGGATCTTGTACAGGATAAAGGAAATAAATACGATGTCTGCATAGCGATAGGTCCAATGATAATGATGAAGTTCGTATGTCTTCTTACAAAAGAACTGGATCTGCCCACCGTAGTCAGCCTTAATCCGATAATGGTTGACGGTACCGGCATGTGCGGAGCATGTCGTGTGACTGTAGGCGGTGAAGTGAAGTTTGCATGTGTCGATGGTCCAGAATTTGACGGACATAAGGTTGATTTCGACCAGGCCATGAAGAGGCAGCAGCTTTACAAGACAGAAGAAGGGCGCGCTTATCTTAAGGAAAAGGAAGGCGACACTCATAACGGCGGATGCGGTAATTGCAACTGATGTAAGGAGCGGCCGGCTGTGAAACAGATCGGCAATATTATGGAGGTTATATATGGAAGTAGATGTATTAAAGAGAGTACCGATAAGGGAACAGGATCCCAAGGTTAGAGCCACCAATTTTGACGAGGTATGCCTTGGTTATAATGCGGAAGAAGCAACTGCAGAGGCTTCAAGATGCTTAAACTGCAAAAACGCACAGTGTGTAAAGGGATGTCCCGTTGCTATAGATATTCCGGCTTTTGTACATGAAGTTAAGGAAGGAAATTTCGAGGAAGCAAGCAGGGTGATCTCCAAGGCTTCGGCTCTTCCGGCGGTCTGCGGACGTGTATGTCCTCAGGAAAGCCAGTGCGAAGGCAAATGTATACGAGGCTTCAAGGGTGAGCCTGTTTCCATAGGAAAGCTTGAAAGATTTGTTGCGGACTGGGCAAGAGAAAACAACATAAAGCCCGAACCGTGTAAAGAGAAGAAAGATAAAAAGGTGGCAGTGATAGGGTCGGGCCCCGCAGGTCTTACCTGTGCAGGTGAGCTTGCCAAAATAGGTTATGATGTTACGATATTCGAAGCACTGCATGAGCCGGGCGGAGTACTTGTATACGGTATTCCCGAATTCCGTCTGCCCAAGCAGAAGGTTGTTGCCGAAGAAATAGAGAATGTCAAGGCACTCGGAGTCAAGATAGAGACCAATGTTATAATCGGTAAGTCCATAACCATAGATGAACTTATGGAAGATGAAGGCTTTGATGCAGTATTTATCGGATCGGGTGCGGGACTTCCGAGGTTTATGGGTATCCTGGGTGAAACGGCAAACGGTGTATTCTCTGCCAATGAATATCTTACAAGAAGCAATCTTATGAAGGCTTTTGATGAAGATTATGATACTCCGATAAAACCCGGCAAAAAGGTTGCCGTGGTTGGCGGCGGAAATGTTGCGATGGATGCGGCCAGAACGGCACTGAGACTTGGAGCTGATGTTACGATAGTATACAGGAGAAGCGAGGAAGAACTTCCCGCCCGTGTGGAAGAAGTACATCATGCCAAGGAAGAAGGGATCAAATTCAATCTGCTCACAAATCCTACGGAGATACTTGTTGATGAGAACGGCTGGGTACGCGGAATGACCTGCGTTAAGATGGAGCTTGGGGAACCTGATGAATCGGGAAGACGTTCACCTGTTGTAATAGAAGGTTCAGAGTTCGAAATGGAACTTGATACGGTCATAATGTCTCTGGGTACTTCACCGAATCCTCTTATCTCATCCACCACAAAGGGACTTGAGGTGAACAGGAGAAAATGTATCGTTGCCGAAGAGGAATTCGGTAAGACGAGTAAGGAAGGTGTATATGCCGGAGGCGATGCGGTAACAGGTGCTGCCACGGTAATACTTGCAATGGGTGCGGGAAAGGCCGCAGCCAAGGGAATAGATGCTTATCTTAGCGAAAAATAGAGATCGATATATTCCGATACCGTTTGATAGAGGCACGTTTGTGCCTCTATTGACAGTTAAAGGACCGGTAATCAGATGAATATAGATATTTTGTGTGTTGGAAGACTTAAGGAGAAGTACTTAAAGGATGCGGTTGCGGAGTACAGCAAGCGTCTTTCGAGATATTGTACTCTTAATATCATAGAAACTCCCGATGAAAAAGTAAGCGAAGATCAGGGAGAAGCCCTTGATGAAAAGGCAAGGAATGCCGAGGGTGAGAGACTTCTTAAACATATAAGGGATGACGCATATCTTATCACTCTTGAGATAGAAGGCAGGAGTCTGTCATCAACAGAACTTGCATCTGCAATATATGAAACAGGACTTAAAGGGATAAGCCGCATACAGTTTATCATCGGCGGCTCCATAGGCCTGTCGTCGGAGATAATAAAACGGGCGGATATGCATCTTTCATTTTCAAGGATGACCTTTCCCCATCAGTTGATGAGAGTTATCCTGTTGGAACAGATATACCGCTCTTTTAAGATTAACAATAATGAACCATATCATAAATAACGCATACACAGAGGGATGATGAATGTCTGAAGGATTATACGAGCGTTCGATAATGATAGAGCCGGCTTATGCCGGTAACGTGTTCGGTGAACTTGACTGTTTTGCCAAAAGGATCGAGCGTTCATTTCATGTTACGATCGTTGAGAGAAACGGAAGCGTTAAGGTCATAGGAGAAAAAAATGCCGTGGAAAATGCGGTGTCGGTACTTGAGGAACTTACCGAGCTTAATAAAAAGGGAAATGAGATAAACGAACAGAACGTTGCTTATTGTATATCAATGGCTTATGAAAACCTTAAGGGAACACTTACCGCTATAGATGATGAACTAATATGCCATACGATAAACGGTAAACCCATAAAACCCAAGACTCTGGGGCAGAAGGATTATGTGGATGCGATAAAGGATAAGATGATAGTATTCGGCCTGGGACCCGCAGGTACCGGTAAGACCTATCTTGCCATGGCAAAGGCTATCACCGCTTTCAAGAATGAAGAGGTATCAAGGATAATCCTTACAAGACCGGCCATAGAAGCGGGTGAGAAGCTCGGTTTTCTCCCGGGAGATCTTCAGAGCAAGGTGGACCCGTATCTAAGACCATTGTATGATGCCCTGTATCAGATAATGGGTGCGGAAAGCTTTTTGAAAAATATGGAAAAAGGACTGATAGAAGTCGCACCTCTTGCATACATGAGAGGCCGTACACTTGACAATGCGTTCATCATACTCGATGAAGCACAGAATACAACTCCGGCTCAGATGAAGATGTTCCTGACAAGGATAGGATACGGTTCCAAGGTTGTGGTCACCGGCGATCAGACACAGAAAGATCTTCCGAAGGATGCGGTATCAGGCCTTGATGTTGCCATAAGGGTATTAAAAGATGTGGAAGACATCGCGTTCTGTTATCTTACGTCAAAGGATGTTGTAAGACATCCTCTTGTACAGAAAATAGTGAACGCCTATGAGCAATATGAGAAAAGGGAAGCCTCAAGACGCGAGAGAAGGATCAATTCGCAAAAAGGTCTGAAAAGAAGAGGAAGGGAATAAGACGGAGGAGTTTATGACATACGGACTTGACAGCGAAACAGACGCAGGGTTTGATTTTAACTTTGAAAACATATACAGAAAAGCCGTGGATACTGTTCTTGACTCACAGGAGTGTCCCTATGAGGCCCAGGTCGATCTTCTTATAACGGATGATGAGTCGATAAGGCAGATAAACAGGGAGCAGCGCGGTATAGACGCTCCCACGGATGTACTCAGCTTTCCGATGATACAGTTTGACAAACCGGGGGATTTTTCGGATGTTGAAGATAAACCCGACAGTTTTAACATAGAAACCGGGGAACTCATGCTCGGAGACATAGTGATCTCGGCTGACAGGATCCGCATACAGGCTTCGGAATACGGACACAGTATAATGAGAGAATTTGCTTTTCTTATCGTTCACAGTATGTTACACTTAATTGGATATGACCATATTGAAGAGAATGACCGGATCGTAATGGAGGATAAGCAGGATAAGATAATGGAACTGCTTGGCATCCCAAGGTGAAGCGTAATCTCACCTTTGATCATATCATGAGGGAAGCATGTATAATAATGAGGACAGTAAAAGATCCAATTTCATAGTTCAGGGCGGTATACTTGCGATCACCGGTATCATCTCCCGTCTGATAGGTCTTGTTTACCGCATTCCGCTTCAGAAGAAGATTGGCGACAGCGGAATGGGTTATTATTCGGCCGCTTTTCAGATATATTCCATCATGCTCATAATTTCATCATACAGTCTTCCCACAGCGGTCTCCAAGCTTGTTGCGGCCCGTGTCGCAAAGGGGCAGTATAAAAACGCAAGGAAGATTTTCCGCGGAGCCATGCTGTTTGCAAGCATAACCGGCGGCGCGGCATGTCTCATCGTATTATTCGGTGCCGATACCCTGGCAACGAACATCATGAACCTTCCAAAGAGTGCGATAGCATTAAGGATACTTGCACCCACACTTCTTATAGTGGCGGTAATGGGTGTTATCCGCGGTTATTTCCAGGGGCTTGGAACAATGATGCCGACAGCTGTATCGCAGCTTTTTGAGCAGGTTGTAAATGCGGTCATTTCGGTAGTTGCGGCCATCTATCTTTTTGAGTACGGAACGAAGGTTTCAAGGCTTCTTAAAGACAGCACATATTCGGCAGCTTACGGAGCGGCCGGAGGTACTTTCGGTACGGGCGCCGGAGCTTTGGCCGGTCTTATAATGCTTGCCGTTATGTTCTTTTTCCATAACCGAGAGATGAAGATAAACATATCAAATGACGCATCGCAGCGAAACGAAGGTTTCCCTAAGATATTCCGTCTGCTCATCATAACTATACTTCCTGTAATATTAAGCAGTACGATCTACAATATATCGGATGTACTCGACCAGAGTATATTCGGCTCCGTAATGGCAAAAAAAGGACTCAGTGAACATGATATAGCATCGAACTGGGGAATATTCAGTACGAAATATAAGGTGATAATAAACGTGCCCGTCGCACTTGCAAACGCACTCTGTTCATCGATCATGCCAAGCCTTACGGCATGTATCGAACAGGGTAAGAACAAGCTTGCAAGGCATAAAGTAAGGCTTGGGATGCGTTTTGTTATGATAATAGCTTTTCCCTGTGCCATGGGCTTAAGTATTCTCGGTAAGCCGATACTCTCAATGCTGTTCAGCGGAGAGATAGATATGCCCGCGATGCTTTTACGCGTGGGATCGGTAACCGTTATCCTCTATTCGATGTCAACTCTTTCAAACGGCGTGCTTCAGGGTATCAACAAAATGAACATTCCTGTAAGAAATGCTGCGATAGCGCTTGCGGTACATGTAGGAGTCCTCTATCTGTGCATAGGTGTTATGGATCTTAAGCTTTACGGAGTGGTAATATCCGTTATAGTATTTGCCCTTACGGTTTGTATACTTAACTGGATAAGCATAGGACGGTATCTTTCATACAGACAGGAGATGAAAAAGACGTTCATGATCCCGTTTATCGCTTCTGCCGTTATGGGACTTGTCATAGGACTTATGTATCTTCTCATTTCAAAGTATGCCGGAGATACAACCGGTACACTGCTTTCGATACTCATAGGTGTATGCGTGTACTTTATTATGCTCCTTAAGCTTAAAGGAGTAAACGAAAACGAGATAAGAAGCTTTCCGGGCGGGGATATTCTCGCAAGGATAGCGATCATTTTCAGACTGATCTGAAATACGGGGAGGGATGATAATGCTTAGGATCGATCAACTAAAGCTGCCGGTCGGTCATGATGAGGGCGATCTTACGAAAAAGCTTGAAAAGATCCTTAAGATTGATAACGTAAAAAATGAACAGCGCCGATATTCCTGCAGGATCATCCGTAGGTCACTGGATGCCAGAAGGAAACCGGAGCTTTTTTATGTATATTCTGTATCCGTTGAACTTGATCCGAAGGAAGAAGAAAGGATACTTAAGCGTTCACGGGGCCGTTTTATATCAAAGTACGAACCAAAGGTCTATCATATGCCTGAACCTGAGGGTATGAATGAACTTAAGGGAAGACCTGTGATAGCGGGGACCGGGCCTGCCGGACTTTTCTGCGCATATATATTATGCCAAAACGGATATGCTCCGATACTTTTAGAACGCGGAGAACAGGTTGAAGACAGGATAGATTCAGTAAATGCGTTCTGGAAAAGCGGCAGATTAAACCCTTCTTCAAATGTCCAGTTCGGCGAGGGAGGGGCAGGAACATTTTCGGACGGGAAACTAAACACCCTTGTAAACGATAAGAACGGAAGAAACCGGTTCGTTCTTGATACCTTTGTAAAATTCGGAGCACCCGAGGAGATAGGTTTTAGCGCGAAGCCGCATCTTGGAACCGATAATCTTACGGATATTGTAAGGAACATGAGGATGTTCATCACACAGTACGGAGGCACATTCTGTTTTAATACAACGCTTACCGATATCGCGATACAGGAAGGACATCTTATAAATGTGAAGGCCGAAAGTGTTCAAAAAGACGGCAGTATTGATGAGGTCGTGATAGATACCAACTGTCTTATCGCAGCCATCGGACATTCGGCAAGAGATACCTTTGGTATGTTTAACACAAGGGGTGTTTCAATGTCTCAGAAGAATTTTGCGGTAGGACTAAGGATACAGCATCCGCAAAAGATGATAAATGAACTTCAATACGGAAGAACAGATAATGACGGCTTGCCCGCAGCAGACTACAAACTTACGAACCGTACACAAAAGGGCAGGAATGTATACACCTTCTGCATGTGCCCGGGAGGGTATGTCGTAAATGCATCGAGCGAGGAGGGAAGGCTTGCGGTAAACGGTATGAGTTATTCGGGAAGGGACTCGCTTAATGCAAACAGCGCCGTTATCGTGTCCGTTGATAAGAAGGATTTCGGGTCCGAGGATGTACTTGCGGGACTGAAGTTCCAGCGTGATCTGGAGGAAAAGGCTTACAGGCTCGGAAACGGTGATGTTCCCGTTCAGAAATACGGGGATTATAAAGATAATGCTTTAACGGCAGAACCCGGTGATGTGATCCCTCAGATAAAGGGAAGATACAGAATGGCAAATCTTCGTGAACTGTTCAGTGAGGATATAAATGAGGCCATCATTGAATCTATAGACAAATTCGGTTATACTATGGAAGGTTTTGACAGAGCCGACGCGATCCTGGCCGGTGTTGAGAGCAGGACATCTTCTCCCGTCAGGATAAACCGCGATGACGGATTTATGAGTAATATAGTCGGCCTTTATCCCTGCGGAGAAGGAGCGGGATATGCCGGCGGCATAACATCTGCTGCGATCGACGGGATAAAGGTGGCGGAAGCCGTAATGAAACACTTCAGACCATACGATGAGAGCCGTAATGAGCTTTCATGAACGGAGAAAAAATGAGAAATCTTGAACCAACCGAAACAGAAAAAAAATACAGGAGCGATCTTAAGAACAAAAACAGGATCGTTATAAAGATAGGTTCCTCCTCGCTTCATCATATGTCGACGGGAGAACTTAATCTTACAAAGATGGAACGCCTTGTACGTGAACTCTGTGAACTTAAGAATCAGGGTAAGGATGTGATCCTTGTTTCTTCGGGTGCTATCGCCGTAGGCAAAAAAGTGATGAACATAAAGCCCACGGATAAGGATATACCGGTAAAGCAGGCGTGCGCCGCTGTGGGGCAGGCGAGGCTTATGATGATATATCAGAAGCTTTTTGCGGAATATAATCATACGACCGCACAGATACTGATGACCAAACACACGATAGTGGATGATATCAACAGACAGAATGCTCATAATACGTTTACGGAACTTCTTAAGCTCGGAGTCATCCCTGTGGTAAATGAAAATGATACGGTAGCAATACATGAAGTGGAAGATACCATAGGAGACAATGATTTCCTTTCGGCAGTGGTATCCAATCTGGTAGGTGCCGATCTTCTGATACTTCTTTCCGATATAGACGGCCTCTACACCGATGATCCGAGATCGAACAAGGATGCAAAATTCATATCACTTGTAGAGGATCTTAATGATGTAATGGATATGGGCAAGGAAAGTACCGGAAGCAATATCGGAACGGGCGGCATGAGCGCGAAACTCCATGCGGCAACGGTGGCCGTAAACGCCGGTACGGATATGGTGATCGCAAACGGCAAGGATGTCAGTGTTATCCATAAGATAATGGAAGGAAGAAATTACGGAACACTGTTTAAGTCAAATAAGGATGAGGCTTTTGATATAGCGGATTATATCGACCGGATGTAGTGTCCTGTTTGAAAGCAGTTGCACAGTAAGAGGATTTGTCATTATGAACATGGACGAAAAGATAAAGAGGATAAACGAGCTGTATCATAAGTCGCAGGAAGAAGGACTTACGGAAGAAGAAAAGGCAGAGCAGAAACAGTTAAGAGAAGACTATATTGCGTCTGTAAGAGGAAATCTTAAGAGCCAGCTTGATAATATAAACATCCAGGAAGCAGACGGGAGCATAACAAACCTCGGCAGAAAATACGGTAAGAAGGGCCATTAAAGTCAGTATAGGCAGTAAAAAAATGCAGGATAAGAGCAGCCTCAGAAAAGAGCTTATAAGAAAACGCCTTATGATCCCGGATGATGTCCGAAAAGAGCTTGACCGGACAGTCTTTGATAAGATCGTATCAAGGGATGAATACATAAAGGCGGATACGATCTTTGTTTATGCTTCATACAACGGAGAGACGGATACCTACCGACTTATCGGGGATGCATTAAACAGATCAAAACGGGTTGCATGTCCGGTATGCTCTGAGTTAAACGGTGAGCCTCATCTTGAGTTTTATTATATTGAAAAGATCGATGAACTTACAGAAGGCTACAGGGGAATACCCGAACCTGACAGGAATAAGGCCCTGAAGGCAACTGAAAATGATACCGGGCAGGTGCTGATCATCGTACCCATGGTAGGATATGACAGAGAAGGCAACAGGCTCGGATACGGCAAAGGATATTATGACAGATTCTTAAGTTCATGCGATAATCTGTGTGCAATAGGGATCGCATATTCCATGCAGGAGTGCGAAAAACTGCCAGCTGACAGTCATGACATAAAACCGGATATGATAATCACCGATAAAAAAATATTCAGGTTTTAAAACAGGAGATAAGATGAACGATCTGAAGTTTGAGATGGCACCGGAGACGGAGCCTGAACGTCAGTATTTTTTTATAGAACAGGGCGCCGTGCTGCGTAAGCAGAAGGAAGAGGAACTTAAGCATCCTCTTACATATCATGTCACGACTTTCGGCTGTCAGATGAATGCCAAGGATTCGGAGAAGATGAAGGGCATTTTAAATGAGATGGGATTCATCAACTGTGATGATGAAAAAAGTGCGGATCTCGTACTTTTTAACACCTGTACCATTAGAGACAATGCGAATCAGAAGTTTTACGGGCATCTGGGCTCTCTAAATGACAAGAACCACAGGAATAAGGACCGTATTACTGCAGTATGCGGATGTATGATGCAGGAAAAGGGATGTGTCGAGAAAATAAGGAACAGTTATAAATTCGTCAATATCATCTTCGGCACACATAATATATATAAACTGGCCGAACTTGTATGCCTTAAGCTTGCCGGAGAAAATTTTGTATGTGATGTGTGGGATAAACCAAAGGATATAGTCGAGGATATTCCCAGCATACGCAAATATCCTTTTAAGGCCGGAGTAAATATAATGTATGGCTGCAATAACTATTGTACATACTGCATAGTGCCATATGTAAGAGGAGCGGAAAGAAGCAGGGAGGCAAAGGAGATCCTCATGGAATGCGAGAAGCTTGCATCCGAAGGAGTGAAGGAAATTATGCTTCTTGGACAAAACGTAAATTCCTACGGAAACGGTATAAAGGACAGTATAAGTTTCCCCGAACTTTTAAAGGAAGTCGAGAAGATAGAGGGTATAGAACGGATAAGGTTCATGACCTCACATCCAAAAGATCTTTCTGATGAACTGATCACGGTTATGAAGGGATCAAACAAAATATGCCGTCATATACATCTTCCGCTACAGTCGGGAAGTTCCAGGATCCTTAAAGCCATGAACAGACGATATTCCAAGGAGCAGTATCTTGAACTTGCTCTTAAGATAAGAAAGGAGCTTCCGGATACCGCGATAACCACGGATATCATCGTGGGATTCCCGGGAGAAACTCCTGAAGATGTTGATGAAACGATAGATGTTATCAAAAAAGTAAGGTTTGACGGTGCGTTCACATTTATATATTCAAAGAGAGCGGGAACTCCCGCAGCCTCAATGGAACAGGTCGATCCCGAACTTGTCAAAAAGGAATTCAACCGTGTACTCGAAGCGGTAAATAAAGAATCCAAAGAAATGGCCGCACTTAATACGGGGAAGACCGAAGATGTTCTTGTAGATGATATAAACGAACAGGATGAAAGGCTTCTTACCGGGCGGATGAGCAACAATATGACGGTACATTTCCCGGGAGAACGAAGTCTTATCGGAAAGATCGTAAATGTAAGGCTTGAAGAATGTAAAGGCTTTTATTATGTAGGAAGTATGGTTTGAGAAGGAGGAAGAAACAATGAGTAAACCAATGACAATGACGCAGAAGATACTTGCTGCGCACGCAGGACTGCCATATGTAGAAGCGGGACAGCTTATCGAAGCGGATCTTGATCTTGTGCTGGGTAACGATATCACAACTCCGGTCGCTATAAGGGAAATGGAGAAGATGAAGGATAAGGAGGTTTTCGACAAGGATAAGATCGCTCTTGTCATGGATCATTTTATTCCGAACAAAGATATAAAGTCGGCAGAAAACTGCAAGTGTGTAAGGGATTTTGCCTGCTCTCATGAAATAACCAATTATTTTGATGTGGGACAGATGGGAATAGAACATGCACTTCTTCCCGAAAAAGGTCTTACAGTAGCCGGAGATGCGATAATAGGCGCCGATTCACATACATGCACATACGGAGCTCTGGGCGCATTCTCAACCGGTGTCGGAAGTACGGATATGGCTGCCGGAATGGCTACGGGACGCGCATGGTTCAAAGTACCGTCAGCCATTAAATTCAATATTACCGGCAAACCGTCGGAGTGGGTGAGCGGTAAGGATGTCATACTTCACATAATAGGTATGATAGGAGTTGACGGAGCTCTGTACAGATCAATGGAGTTTACCGGTGACGGGATAAAGAATCTGTCTATGGACGACCGCTTCACCATTGCAAACATGGCGATAGAAGCGGGTGGAAAGAACGGTATATTCCCCGTTGACGAACTTACGATAGAATATATGAAGGAACATGGCAACCGTCCGTATAAAGTATATGAGGCAGATGCGGATGCCCAGTATGATGAGGAGTACACGATAGATCTGTCAGCACTTAAACCTACGGTGGCCTTCCCTCATCTTCCCGAAAACACAAAGACGATAGATGAGATAAAAGAGCCTGTCAGGATCGATCAGGCAGTTATAGGTTCCTGTACTAACGGCCGCCTTGACGATCTTCGTATAGCAGCAAAAGTCCTTAAGGGCAAAAAGGTTAAGAAAGGAATAAGATGCATAGTCATACCTGCCACTCAGGAAATATATCTTAAGGCTATGGAAGAAGGTCTTTTAAAAATATTCATCGAAGCCGGAGCCGTCGTGTCAACACCTACCTGCGGACCGTGTCTGGGTGGTTATATGGGAATACTTGCAGCCGGTGAGAGATGTATTTCAACGACAAACAGAAATTTCGTCGGCAGGATGGGGCATGTGGATTCGGAAGTCTATCTGGCATCACCCGCAGTTGCCGCCGCAAGTGCCATAGAAGGTTACATCTGCGCACCAAGATAAGACAGGCACCCTGTTTTTCGGGTTTGATAAATTGAAATTCAGTAAGTAATTGTTTGAATATAAGGAGAAGATAATGAACGCACAAGGAACAGCATACAAATACGGAGACAATGTTGATACTGATGTGATAATACCTGCAAGATATCTTGCGATACAGGACAAAAACGAGCTTGCCGAGCATTGCATGGAGGATATAGACAAGGACTTTGTAAAGAAGATAAAAAAAGGTGATATCGTAGTTGCCGGTAAGAATTTCGGATGCGGATCGTCAAGAGAACATGCACCTTTGGTGATCAAGGTATCGGGCGTAAGCTGTGTGATCGCGGAAACATTCGCAAGGATATTCTACAGAAATGCGATAAATATAGGACTGCCGATAATAGAATGCAAGGCAGCATCGGAAGGC
>JAFSZZ010000063.1 GCA_017458765.1 Lachnospiraceae bacterium
TATACGACAGGCTTCCGGCGCGTGTCAGGAGATTCCTTGGAAACAAGTATGCGATAGGCAGCGTTATCATCCTTATCTCCATAATCGTCCTGGTGGTTATAGCGCTTATCCCGCCCGTGACGGAGGAGAAAAAGGAGACTGCGGATTCCGACCAGGGAACCGATGTTATCTATATCATTGACGAGCACGGCAACAAGATAGCGACGACGGCGGTGGAAGATGATTCCATAGTCATGCAGAACCAGAAGGAACCCGACGATCCGGTCCTTCTTTCGTATAACGCCGATACCCGCAACGGATATATGAATAACTGTATCTTCCTTGGTGACTCGAGGACGGTCGCCATGGTAAGTTACGGTTTCATATCGGATTCTAACGCGCTTGCGAAAGTAGGGATATCACATTGGCAGGTATTATCCACGACTTTTGTGCAGAATTCGGGGGCAAGGTTTACTCTGTCCGATTATCTGCACACCCGCAAAGAGCCCGTTATATACGTGTGCTATGGGGTAAACGGCATGAACGGGCTTGATGAGGAAAAATATAAGGCTACCTATACCGAGCTGGTTGATAAGATAATCTCGCTCGCCGTAGACAGACATGTCGTGCTCATGTCGATATGGCCTGTTGATGACAACGGAAGATACAGAAATTCCGCGAAGAACGAATGGGTATATAAGTATAACGAGTTCCTTTATAATCTGGCGGCGGAGAAGGGACTGAATTATCTGGATGTTGCATCCATACTCAAGGATGACAACGGTAATATGAAGAAGGAATATGATTCGGGCGACGGACTGCATTATCGTGCGTCCGCATATAACGACATATTAAACTACATCATACATCATCCGGTACCGGGTGTATCGGATGAAGGCGAGTTCGTGGTGCATTATGTTAAGCCGAGGGGTGAATACAAGGATATAATGACCGAGACGCCGACATTACCTCAGAATATACAGCTTGAGGACGGGACCTTCCCGTTTGTCCTGCCGACATTGACTCCGACCGAGGTGCCGACGGCAGTACCGACGGAGATTCCTCAGCAGGAGCAGGAGAAAAAGGAAGAGGAACAGAAGCCGACGGAGACACCGGCTCCGGAGCCGACCGAAATACTGAAACCCACATCCACACCGGAACCGATCGAACCGATCGAACCAACACCCGAACCGACACCGGAACCTACACCCGAACCGACACCGGAACCGACACCCGAACCATCGCCCACGGAGGAACCAACTGCACCATCGGATGATAATACAGTGGAATAGCATTTGCAGTAAGATAATGGGAATTTGAATATGAGCCGAATATATGAAACCGACAGCTACATAAAGGAACTTAAGACCGTTGTTACCGAAGTAGGGACGGATGAGAAAGGGCGTAATTATGTCTGCCTGGAGGATACGATCTTCTTCCCTGAGGAGGGCGGACAGAATGCCGACACAGGCATCATCATCCCGCTTGGGAACGGAGAAGTTCCGTCAGAAGAAGAGGGAGATGGCATCAGGGTGCTTGAAGGTGTGATAACAGGCAGGAATACCTGCAGCAGCACCGCCGAAACCTCACAGATCAGCATAAAATATATAGTATCTGAACCGATAGAGGCAGGCAGCAGCGTATTATGCCGTCTTGACTGGGATACAAGATACGACCGTATGCAGAACCACAGCGGAGAGCATATCCTCTCGGGTATCATCCATGGGAAATTCGGATTTGACAATGTTGGGTTTCATTTGAGCGATACAGGCTTTGTGACGCTTGATTTTAACGGTGTTCCCGATCGCGATCAGGTCGCGGAGGCTGAGAGGGAAGCAAACCGCGTTATATATGCAAATATGCCCATACGGGACAGTTATCCGTCCCGCGAAGAGCTTAAGGATATTGAATACAGGAGCAAGATAGACATAGACGGTCAGGTGAGGCTTATAACGATAGGCAATGAAGAGGAGACCGTGGATGTCTGTGCCTGCTGCGCTCCCCATGTCGCAAGGACGGGTGAGATAGGGATACTTAAGATCATGTCCGTCATCAACTGGAAGGGCGGCGTTCGGATATCCATGCTGTGCGGCAGAAGGGCTTTTGAATATATAAATATCGAGCATGAAATCCTGACGGAAACCGCAAAGATACTGTCGACCGAAATAGTCAACGCACCGGAACTGGTAAGATCGCGCTGCGAAGAAGTGGCCGAACTAAAGACGAGGCTTGCCGCAGCGACAGAGGCTAATATCCTTGGCAGGATAGGAGCGGGTGAAGCGGACTTTACGGGCTGTGTATTTGTATCAGAAGACATAACGGCGGTTTCTATGAAGAATATTTATAATGTGCTTTCCGGAAAATATCCCGGATATGTTGGGATATTTGCGGGTAATGATAATGAAGGTTACCGCTACAACGCAGGCAGCAGGGAAAAAGATTCAAGGGAGCTTGCTGCGCTGCTCCGTGAAAGGTTTGGGGCAAAGGGTGGCGGCAGCTCTGACATGATACAGGGCAGGATCACTGCGTTGCGTTCAGAAATAGAGGGTTTTTTCCATGATAACAACGATAATCTTTGATATAGGGAATGTTCTGGTCGATTTTCGCTGGAAGGAATTCATAGCGGGCTTCGGTTATAATGAAGCAATGCAGGAAAGGATAGCAAAGGCCAGCGTGCTGAGTGATGACTGGAACGAGTACGATCTCGGTCTTCTTAATGAGGATGAGATAATAGATAAGTTCATTGAAAACGATCCCGGTATAGCCGATGAATTAAAAGATACATACAGATCACTTGACGGGCTGCTTAAGCAGTTTGATCATGCAAAGCCTTGGATAAGCGAACTTAAGGCAAGGGGATTCAAGGTGCTGTATCTGTCCAATTTTTCCGCAAAGGCAGAGAAGGAATGCGCAAAAGAGCTTGATTTCATACCGCTTACGGATGGCGGGATACTGTCATATAAGGTTAAGATGACAAAGCCGGATCCAAGGATTTATGAACTGCTGACGGCAACCTACAGCCTTGTGCCTCAGGAATGCCTGTTCTTTGATGATACTGCGCGAAATGTCGAGGCGGCGAGAAAACACGGATATAATGCCGAGGTGTTTACGGATATTGAGACGGCAAAGAAAATGATCGAGAACTGTTAGGATCGGGTATGTTGTATTATAATGGATACAGATGATCCGGATCATAAGAAGGAGCATATGGATGAAAGCATTGATACTTAATTCAGGACTTGGTTCGCGCATGGGAGTGCTTACCTGTGAACATCCCAAGTGCATGACAGAGATAAGTCCGAGGGAAACCATATTATCAAGACAGTTAAGACAGATAGCCGATGCGGGTATAAACGAAGTGGTGATGACGACCGGTGCTTTTGATACGGTTCTGGTCAACTACTGTCAGGAACTTGATCTCCCGCTTCATTTTACCTTTGTCAAGAATCCCATATTTGATAAGACCAATTATATTTACAGCATATACTGTGCAAGGGAATACCTTGATGATGATATCCTCCTGATGCATGGAGATCTTGTATTTGAAAATTCGGTCCTTATTGAGCTCATGAAGAAGGAAGGCTCATATATGACCGTATCTTCAACCCGGCCGCTTCCGGATAAAGATTTTAAGGCAGTGGTAAGGGATAACAGGATCATAAGTGTAGGTATAGAGTTTTTCAATGAGGCAATGGAAGCCCAGGCTCTGTACAAGCTTGAAAGGGATGTGTGGAAGCTCTGGCTTGACAAGATAACAGAGTTCTGTGAAGCCGGAAAAACAAACGTATATGCCGAGAACGCCCTTAATGAATTGGAAGGCGCGGCCGGGATACAGGCTTTTGATGTAAGGGATATGCTGTGTGCCGAGATAGATAATCCGGAGGATCTTGCGGTCGTGTCGTCAAGGCTTAAGGAGATAGAATCGCGCACGGTATACATGTGTTTTTCGACCGATATAATCCATGGAGGGCATATAGCGATAATCAAGAATGCCCAGCGTCTCGGGAGACTTATTATAGGAGTCCTGTCGGATGAAGCAGTGGCTTCATACAAGAGGTTTCCGCTGGTCCCGGCTTCCGAGCGCAGGCTTATGTTTGAGAATATAGCCGGTGTGTATAAGGTGATAGATCAGGACAGTCTGTCCTATAAGGATAATCTTGAAAAATACAAGCCGGATATCGTGGTGCACGGTGATGACTGGTGTGAAGGATTCCAGAAGCCGATAAGGGATGAGGTAGTCTCGGTGCTCGCATCATACGGAGGAAGGCTTGTTGAGTACCCGTATTCCAAGGATGATAAGTATAAGGATATAGAATCAAGGACACGTGCCGATCTTGCAATGCCCGATATAAGAAGGGGCAGGCTGCGCAAGATGCTCGATGCAAAGGGACTTATAACCGCGATGGAGGCTCATGACGGGCTTACCGGCCTTGTGGTTGAGAATACCGTTGTCTATCAGAACGGAGGAGCCAGACAGTATGATGCGATGTGGATATCATCGCTGTGCGACTCTACGGCAAAGGGAAAACCGGATATCGAGCTCGTTGATATGACCAGCCGTTTCAGGACCATTGAAGATATCATGGAGGTTACCACCAAACCCATCATATTTGACGGAGACACCGGCGGAAGAACGGAACATTTTGTATATACGGTAAGATCACTTGAACGTCTGGGCGTGTCTATGGTGATAATCGAGGATAAGACAGGTCTTAAGAAGAACAGCCTGTTTGGTACGGAGGTTGAGCAGACGCAGGATTCTATCGAGAATTTCTGTGAAAAGATACGTGCGGGCAAGAAGGCTCAGAAGACCAAAGAATTCATGATCTGTGCGCGTATAGAATCTCTGATCCTTGAGAGAGGGATGGAGGATGCCCTTGATCGTGCATTTGCTTTTGCGGATGCCGGAGCGGATGCGATCATGATACACAGCCGCAGGAAGGATCCCGCCGAGATATGTGAGTTTATTAAAAAATTCAGGGATAAGGATCAGATGACTCCGATCGTTCTGGTACCGACTTCGTTTAATTCCGTTACGGAAGAAGAGTGGAAGAAATACGGAGCAAATATCATCATATATGCAAACCAGCTTATGCGTGCAACGGTACCGGCAATACAGAAGGCGGCGCGTACCATACTCGAATGCCACAGGGCGGAAGAATGCGACGCGATGCTGATGCCGTTTAAGGATATAATAAGGCTGATACCTGCGGAAGAATGACCTGATTAAGAATTTTAAGGAAAATACTATTGGAATGCAGAAGATAATATCATCAGATAATGATCATGCTCAGCTTGATGAGTGGATCGTGAAAAACAATGTTAAGCGCCTGATGCTAGTCAGCGGCGCGTCGATCAAAAAACAGGAGATCAACAGTTATTTTGAAACGCTGCATGACAGGCTGTGTACTGATATCATTAGATTTTCGGGGTTTTCACCCAATCCGGATTATGAGTCGATAGTAAACGGCGTGGAGCTTTTCAGGGAAAATAACTGTGACGCGATAATAGCGGTCGGCGGCGGATCGGCAATGGATGTGGCAAAATGCATCAAGCTTTATTGCAGGATGGACGGAAACGGTGAAGAGGGAAGCTATCTTAAGCAGACTATCATTCCGAATGACATCCCCTTCCTTGTAATGCCGACGACTGCCGGGACAGGTTCCGAAGCCACGAGGTTTGCTGTTATATACTATAACGGAAACAAGCAGTCTGTGGCTCATGAAAGCTGTATTCCCGATACAGTTCTTATGGATGCACAAGCCCTTAAGTCTCTTCCGGATTATCACAGGAAGGCTTCCATGATGGATGCATTCTGCCATGCGATAGAATCAGCCTGGTCGGTTAACAGTACGGAAGAGAGCCGTAAGTACGCTTATGACGCCATACAGCTTATAATGGAGCATAAGGATGGGTACCTTGCCAATTCCGATGAAGGTAACAGAGGAATGTTGCTTGCTGCGAACATGGCGGGCAAGGCGATAAACATCACGCAGACAACGGCAGGTCATGCCATGTGCTATAAGATAACCGGACTGTTCGGCTGTGCGCACGGTCATGCGGCGGCTCTGTGCGTAAGGATATTGTATTTATGGATGGCAGAGAGTATTGCCGATGACGGAATGGAATGTATCGATCCGCGGGGTAAGGAGCATCTTAAGGGTGTGCTTGATGACATAGCTCATGCTATGGGGTGCGATGGTGCCGTTTCCGGGGCCGAATGCTTTGGTTCGGTTTTTGATGAGCTTGGTTTTAGCATACCGGATGCCACGCAGGAACAGTATTCAATACTTAAGACATCAGTTAATCCCGACAGGCTTAAGAATTATCCGGTCAGGATGGATGAAGATACCATAGATATGTTGTATCACAGGATATTGCGGTGATCTTTGTAAAATATCAGATGATGAGGACTGAAGATGAAAGTTGAGGAATTAGTTAAGATAATAGGCGCGGATTTCTATACGGGTGTTCCGGATTCACAGCTCAAGGCATTGTGTAATTATCTTATGAACACCTACGGGATAGATCCAAAACACCATATCATAGCTGCAAACGAAGGTAACTGTACTGCGCTTGCAGCCGGCTATCACCTGGCAACAGGCAGGGTTCCTGTTGTTTATATGCAGAACAGCGGTGAAGGGAATATCATCAATCCTGTGGCCTCGCTTCTTAACGATAAGGTATATGCGATCCCTGTTGTTTTTATAGTAGGATGGAGAGGGGAGCCCGGCATACACGACGAGCCACAGCACATATATCAGGGAGAGGTTACGGTAAAGCTTCTCGAGGATATGGACATAAAAACATTCGTTATCGGCAAGGATACATCCTGCGAGGATGTTAAAGAGGCAATGGCCGGATTTGATACTCTCCTGAAGGCAGGTAAACAGGTTGCGTTTGTTGTAAGAAAGGGTGCGCTCGAGTACCCGGGGAAGGTTGAATACA
>JAFSZZ010000064.1 GCA_017458765.1 Lachnospiraceae bacterium
GAGAGGACTTGATATATCGGAGGAGGAACTCGGGAATCTGAGCATGACGGACTGTGCGGAGATCTGGCGCCTCAACGGCTGGTATATGAGCCATGCGGGCAAGGATGAGAGCGATGATGCCAAGGCTGACAGGAAGAAGAAGCTTGACAGACTGGTCACTGCGTTATGCGATAAGATACTCAATGCCGATACCATCTATTATGTTCATGACAAAAAAACAGGGGAGGCGCATCTGTTCTCACAAACGGTTGATAAGGGCGACGGAACCTATATCTGCACCCCTCCCAATATACTGATAGTTTCCAAGGCATATCACAGGCATTTCAGGAAGCTTTATTCAAACGATAAGTTAGAACTTGCAATAGTAAGGAACGGTGAGGACAAGAAGGGTATATATAACTTCCTTGCGGGCAATTTTTACATAAACGGTGCATGCGGTGCCGCGGTAACCACCGTGCAGACATCGATCGCTGCCGGTATGCTCGTTAAGAAACCCGATTACGAAGGAGTTCCTGTCACCAATATCCCGGTGACGAATCCGGATCTTGTAAGATGGATGCTTCTTATAGGGCAGATGGATTCTCCCAAGGATGATGATGAGACCGCTCTTATCTTCAAACTTTATTACAGATTCATGGGAATAGAGATGACCAAGGCTAAGTTCATCATCCCGATGAAGCATGACGGCGGAGCGGTCAAGAAGGATGAAAAGGGCAATACCGTTACCGATAAGGATTTCCAGTTTGGTATAGCCACAATGAAGGGCAAGGGCAGCAAGGATGCAGTGATAATGTACACGGACTGGAGAAGGCTGCGTTCCGAATATGGAAAGGAATGGGACGGAATGGTACATACCATGGGCGGAATGATCGACATGTTCGACTGTGCGGTCAATCCCACCAGATTCCCGGCAGCAGGTTCATATATCACCAAGGAGATGTATGACGGTATAGTCAGGATGGCTGAGAGTGATGGAAAACAGTCATAGGTTTTTTGAGAATTCAGATTGCAAATATTATCCATGCCATAAAGATATGGAGCATATTAACTGTCTGTTTTGCTACTGCCCCATGTATAATATGCCGGACTGTCCGGGGCATCCTCGCTTTGTAAGGAAGCCGGAGGGATACAGAAAGGTTTGTACGGACTGCGGTTATCCGCACAGGGCGGAGAATTACGATGAGATAGTACGGATACTGAAGACGCGGGGATTTTTTGAAGAAGATGAAGGAAATCACACTTATTGACAAAACTGTGCTGCTTGGAGTCTCAGGCAGCATTGCTGCTTATAAGACGGCTTCACTTGCGAGCGCGCTTAAGAAGCTCGGCGCTGATGTGCATGTGTTAATGACACGGAATGCGTGCAATTTTATAAATCCGATCACATTTGAGACTCTTACGGGAAATAAATGCCTTGTCGATACTTTTGACAGGGATTTCGAGTTCTCTGTAGAGCATGTTTCGCTTGCGGCAAAGGCTGACATTGTCATGATAGCGCCTGCCACCGCAAATGTTATCGGCAAGCTGGCATCGGGAATAGCGGATGATATGCTGACGACTACGGTAATGGCTTGTAAATGCTTTAAGTATATATCGCCGGCGATGAATACGAATATGTTTGAAAATCCCATAGTACAGGATAACCTTAA
>JAFSZZ010000065.1 GCA_017458765.1 Lachnospiraceae bacterium
GTATATGCTCGGTGATGAGATCACGCTTACCGATGATACCGAGATAGCCAATGTGAAGATAAACAGTGATAAAGCGAGCGTAATGTACCGTTTAACGGACATTTATCAGCAGAATTACTGGACGCCGGAATTGCCGTGAGAGGATAATGATACCGATAATGTAAAAGGATAATAAAGATGTTTGACGGAATAATATTTGATGTTGACGGAACGCTGTGGGATTCTACTCCGGTGGTTGAGAAGGCGTGGAACCGGGCACTTAAGGATAACGGATACACGGATATATCGGTAACCGCCGATCAGCTTAAGGGACTGTTCGGAAGGCCGATGCCGGAAATAATCAATGCGATAATGCCGGAGGTTCCAAAGGATAAGCAGGAGGAATTCGCTCCGAAGTGTTATGGATATGAACATGCCTATCTTGAGAAGGAGGCCGGTGTCCTGTATCCTGAGATATGTGAGACGATACGTGAGCTTGCTAAGAAGCATAAGATTTTTATCGTAAGTAATTGTCAGGCCGGGTATATCGAACTGTTTATGAGTAAGAGCGGGATAGGAGATGTGATAGAAGATCATGTGTGCTTAGGAGACAATGATCTTCTGAAGGCTGATAATATAAGGCTCATAGTTGACAGGCATGGTCTTAAAGCGCCGGTATATATTGGAGATATACAGGGTGATGCCGATTCGTCATATGAAGCCGGTGTGGAATTCATACATGCGGCATACGGTTTTGGTAAGGCAGATAAATGTTATGCCTCGGTGGATAAGCCCGTGGAACTGTTGAAGGTTATAGACGGATAATTAAGCATCCGTCAGAACATATGTTGATCATAGAATATTTTGATCCGGAGGTAAGGATAATGAGTATTTGTAAGGAATTTATAAGAAAAATGCTGATAAGTACGGCTGTGGCTGGAGTATTTATGACGATTCCCGTATCTGCGGCTCCGGCAGTACCGGCAGCAACGGTTTCATCTGCACAGGTCATTAAAAACGTACAGCCGCAGAAACCCGTGCAGCTTCCCAAGGTAAACCCCGCACCGCTTATGACACAGGCTCCGGTCATGACGACGCAGCCTCAGGCTGCTGCAGCCGCTGCAGCTCCCGTGACTGTTGATCTTATAATATTCGCGGGACAGAGCAACATGTCGGGAAACGGTGGCAATGCGGCACTTGCTCCGGTAGTACCGATAGGGCATGGTTATGAATACAGGCCGGCAACGGCACCGAATGCGTTGTTCCCACTGGTTGAACCCTTTGGAAGGAACGAGAGGGGATATATAAGTGATGTACCGGAATACCAGAACGGGACCTTGGTCTCGGCCTTTGTATCGACATATTATTCCAAGACGGGAGTGCCGGTTGTTGCGGTACCTGCAACTCATGGCGGAACGGATTCGGGATATTGGGCGAACGAGGCTACCAAGGCCGATCTTGTGTCGAGGTTCATAAAGGCAAAGACATATCTTGAAAATAATAATTTCAAGATAAGACATAAGTATGTTGTTTTTCTCCAGGGTGAGTCGGATGCAGTCAAGGGATCTGGTGAAAAAGGATTTAATGATTTTGAATACAAGAATAATCTGACCTCTGCATTCCAGCCCCTGTTTGCGAACGGGCTTGAGCAGGTGTTCATAATAACACCGGGATATGCCTTGAACGGCATATACTCGTATAATGATGTGGTAGCGGCGCAGCTTGATCTGTGTACTTCAAGTGATCTGTTTTCGATAGGTTCCACGCTCCTGCATAAGCTTCCGCCCAACGCATATCTTGCGGATGCTGTGCACTATAACCAGAACGGGCTCAATATGGTCGGATCGAATGCGGGTGCCAACGTTGCAGCATTTGCAGGCGGCATGAAATGATGATCAAAGGGTGAGAAAATGAAGGTAATACTTGGCTCGGCGTCACCGAGACGTAAGGAAATACTGTCGCAGGCAGGCATTGCTTTTGAGGTTATCGTAAGTGACTGTGAGGAACGGATAACGAAGAGTGTTCCGGCGGAGGTTGTTGAAGAATTATCCCGACAGAAGTCCGAAGATGTATGGAAGAAGGCAGTTTTAAAATACGGCAGCGACGACGATCTGCTGGTAATAGGGGCAGATACGATAGTTGCTTTCGGTCATACGATATATGGAAAACCAAAAGATGAAGATGATGCGGTAAGAATGCTAAAAACGCTTTCGGGAGCGACACATCAGGTGTACACCGGAGTTACTGTGATAAATGCCGGTAGGACACTGACATTTTCCGAATGCACCGATGTGACCATGTATGATGTGAGCGATGAGGAGATCCGTGCCTACGTCGAGTCCGGTGAACCGATGGATAAGGCCGGAGCCTATGCCATCCAGGGCGGATACGCGCGCTATATAAAGGAGATACGAGGGGAATACAATAATGTTGTTGGTTTCCCGGTGGCGAGGATGGTGCATGAATTGAGGAAAAATGGATTATATGTGTAATATATCCCGCTAAGGTAAACCCGGCGGGATATATTTTTATTTCTCGTGCTGCTATGAATTGTTAAAGCACATGGAAGATCATGCAGAAGAAATGCAGGATGCTGCCGGCGAGTACAAACAGATGGAATACGGAATGCATCCATTTATGTTTCTTGCCGACACCGTATAATACGGCCCCTATCGTATAGCATATACCGCCTCCGATAAGCCAGTACACGCCGTTTGACGAGA
>JAFSZZ010000066.1 GCA_017458765.1 Lachnospiraceae bacterium
CCCGAGGCAGTCAAAAAATATGGGCAGGACAACAAACCACAGCATTCTCTTGATGCTGTTCCCCATATACGACCGTATCATTAAATAAGCCGTCAGGTATCCGATAATATCTACGGCCAGGATATAATATCTGCTCTTGACAATCTTAAGCGGAACTGCCTGCCTTTCCCTTAATGTGTCTTCTATTGACGGGTCAAAATATCTGTTCAGGAATCTTGTCTTCATATCTTGTTTATAAGAAATGTCATAAGGGCTCCGCGCTTTGCGGTACCACTCATGACGAATCATCAGCCCCCTCTTGCCATGGCGACAAGGTCATCCACGTTATTCTGTCTGGGAGCACAGATCGACGATATAAGAGCTTCATTATCATCCGAAGAGCCCCCGGTGTCTGAGGATGTTTCTTCCTCCTGTGCAGCCATCGCAGCAAACACATCATCAACGCTGTTCTGCTTGGCTCCCGAGAAAGCTGCCATTATCCTGGCCACTTCATCATCCATGGAAGGATCGCCTGTCATTGATGTGCTCTCTTCTTCCGCAGCCTGCTGATCATTTACGTTTTCTCCGGTATTGTGATCTGGCTCTGCAGACATTCCGGATTCTTCCTCAGTGGTCACATCCTCGGCATCCGCATTCCTGTACAGCTTCGTTGCGTCATATTCATACCATTTTATGATGGGTTTATGTCTGTCGTACATCTTAGACCTTTCATGTTCTCCCCTGTTTGTATATTATATCACTGTTTTCGCATTTTGTGACATCAATTTACGAGATTTTTGCGGTATTTTTGCCCGGCGTACAAGCCCTGAAATTAATTATTAAAATCCGCATCATTGTATGATATACTATAATCCGTTATAACAAAATACGATCTATGCAATCGATCCATCAGGATCGTATGATCATAAAACGGAGGAAATATATGGAAGTAGTATGTCTTGATATGGAAGGTGTTCTCGTACCCGAGATATGGATAGCATTTTCGGAGGCAACAGGCATCCCTGAACTTAAGAGGACAACCAGGGACGAACCCGATTATGACAAGCTTATGAGATTTCGCATCGGCATCCTCAAGGAACACGGTCTCGGACTTAAGGAGATACAGGATACGATAGCAACGATCGATCCTTTCCCGGGAGCCGGGGAATTCCTCGATGAATTAAGAAGCCTTACCCAGGTCATAATACTCAGCGATACCTTCTATCAGTTCGCAATGCCACTCATGAAGAAATTGGGATACCCTTCTCTGTTCTGTAATGAGCTGATCGCTTCCTCAACGGGAGAGATAACAGGGTTCAAAATGCGCTGCGAAAAGTCCAAACTCACGACCGTAAAAGGATTGCAGGCAATGGGCTTTGATACGATAGCCGCCGGAGATTCCTTTAACGACCTCGGTATGATACAGGCAAGCAGAGCAGGATTCCTGTTCAGAAGCACCGAGCAGATAAAGAAGGACTATCCGCAGTATCCGGCTTTTGAGGAATACGGCGATCTGCTTGCGGCAATAAAGAAGGAATTATCATAACGGATCCTTCTTAAGATCGTTCTCTTCGAGAAATTCTACCAGTTCCTTATAATCACTTTCGTATGCATGAGCGTGTGTAGACACGCTCTTGTGTTTTGCAACGCTGGCGGCTGATTTCGCGATCGGCTGTACCGTACCGGCTCCGGCTATACAGCCTCCCGGACATGCCATTCCCTCAAGCAGATATCCGTTGTATTTCCCTGCCTTTGCCATAGCCATCATCTTACGGCATTCCGCAAGTCCTTCCGCACTCGCATATTTTATCTCCTTGTCCGGATACTGTTCCTTAATGCAGTTTACGACAGCCTCCGCAACACCTCCGCTAACCGCGAATCCGCGACCGTCTCCGCTCGCACCGTGCATTGTATCATCATCCGGCAGGGACTTGAAATCTATCTCCTTAGCCTCAAACATTCCCATTACTTCTTCGAAGGTCAGGACAAAATCGATATCACTCCTTATAGACTTACGCGAAGCTTCCAGTTTCTTGGCCGCACAAGGACCAATGAAGGCAACCTTACATCCGGGATATTTTGTCTTGATAAATCTTCCCGTTAAGACCATCGGCGTGAGTGCCATCGAAATACACTCGGCATATTCGGGGAACAGTTTCTTTGCCATGACGGACCACGCCGGACAGCATGACGTGCCCATGAACGGTATATTATCCGGCACGTTCTCGACAAAATCCTTGGCTTCGGACAGTGTGCACAGATCCGCTCCGATCGCGACCTCCACTACATCTTCGAAGCCGAGTGCCCGAAATGCCGGCCTCATCTTCTCCGGTGTAAAATCAGGACCGAACTGTCCCGTCACAGCAGGAGCTATGGCCGCATAAACAGGTGCATCGCCCTTTATCGCCTGAATGCACTGGAATATCTGGGCCTTATCCGCTATCGCCCCGAACGGGCAGTTTGCAAGGCACATTCCGCATGATACGCATTTATCCTGATCTATATCCGCACGTCCGTATTCATCGGAACCGATCGCATTCATGCCGCACGCCTTAACACACGGTCTTTCCAGCCTGACTATCGCATTGTACGGACATGCCTGCACGCACTTACCACACCTTATACATTTTTCCTTGTCGATCACCGATCTGCGATGCTTTATCGTTATCGCCCCGACCGGACATACCTCCTTGCATGCATGGGCAAAACAGCCCTGACAGGCATCCGTTACCTTCACCTCGTTATCCGGGCACGCATGACAGGCAAACTTGATTATATTGATAAGCGGCGGCTGGTAATACTTCTCGGGCTTCACGCATTCCTCTGCCCCCTGGGTTACCGGCGCATGCTCGGCCGCAGTACGCAGAGTAAGCCCCATAGCCATTCTCATGCGTTCCCTTACTATCGCACGTTCTATGAACACGCTGTCCCTGTATACGACCATCTCACCCGGGATGATACGATACGGGATCTCGTCCATCTGTGACAGATCTCCGTCCTTATAATCATATGACAGTTTGGCGACTTCGGCATATACCCGCTTCCTTAAGTCATTTACGTTTGTGTATATTCCTCTCATAAAATCCTCCGCATAATACAAAAGATCGATCCGTATTCATTATACAGCAAAAAAATGTTCCGTAAACGAATATTGATAAATATATTTCGCTGTATATATTCCGGGATTTGTTCAGACATGAAATTTGTTCCTTATCACTTGTTCGAACAGAACTATTAAGTTATAATCATTTTGCAGGATATTGTTTTCGTTACATACTACACTGATAAGATCAGATTCAGATCAAACATCATGGCTGAGGAACACAGAGAATTCATTGATTCGATAGTAGAAAATTTTATCGGCGGCATCTGCGCATTTGAAGTGGATGCGAAGACGCTCAACATATCTCCGGTATATCTTAACGGCGGGCTCTACAGGATGATGGGCGGCAGGAAGGATATGGTGGACCGTCTGTTTTCAAACATCCGTATGTCTGTCATCCCGGACGATACCGCTGTCTTTACTCAGGGTATCAAGGACATTCTGGCCGACGACGGCACAGCATCATTTGAATTCAGGATAGTCAATACCGATGGCAGCCTTATGTGGTTACGCATAAACGGAAACCTGTATTCAAGGTCCGGCGATAAGAACGTGATCAGCACCATCATCACTGACTGTACCGAGCAGAAGACGATCGAAGAGGAATTAAAACGACAGTCCGACTACATGCATCTTCTGATGGACACAGACATAACCTTTGATTTCAACTGTCGTACCGATGTGTGTGTATTCCGTTACGCACAGACAGACTCGATCGCCCGTGATGAGGTCATACAGGGCTATCTCGAGAAGATCCCCACAAGCGGGATCCATGATGAAGACATTAAACTTTACGCCAGGATGTTCACGAGCGCTATGTATCATTGCCACCGTGACAGTATTGAATTCCGCAGCAACGGTTTTAATACGGATTCCGATGAATACCGCTGGTATAAGGCAAATGTTGTGAGCATCATGGGCAAGGAAGGCTATGTATCACATGTCATAGGGCATATCATAGATATCCATGAGGATAAACTGAAGGAAATAGAACTGCAGCTTCGCGCCGATCATGACGGGCTTACGGGACTTATGAACAAGAAGGCCACCGAAACCCTTATCATGAATCTTCTCCCGAAATATAAAGACAGTGATCGTATAGGTGCCCTGATCATTTTCGACGTGGATAACTTCAAGCGTATAAACGACACCTTCGGCCACAGCACCGGCGATCATGTACTTGCAGCCATCGGCGAGATAATACGAAACAACTTCAAGGGAATGGACGTCACCGGTCGTATCGGCGGAGATGAATTCATGGTATTTGCCAATAACATCGGAAGCGCCGAGAATGCCGAGCTGCTGGCAGACCGCATAGAAGATCAGGTCGTACATGCCTTTGACGGAGAAGCTGTCGAAGGCATGGTATCAATGAGCATCGGCATCGCAATGTTCCCTGCATCCGGTCTTGATTTCCAGACGCTGTACAAACACGCCGACGAAGCGCTCTACTATGTAAAGAATCATGGGAAAGCCGGATGGTGCCTCTATTCCGCTTCCTGATCCTTCTTGGGTATACGGCTGTACAGCTCCGTAAGACCTCTTATACTCATCTTAAGTTCGTTTGATAAAAAGTTCGGGCGGAGCCTCCATTCCCAGTTGCCCTCCGAAGTACCCGGAGTATTAAGCCTTGCCTCACGTCCGAAACACAGATAATCCTGGAGCGGTATGATGCACAGATCCGCAACCGATCTGTACGCTTCCCTTATTATATCCCATACGAGCTGACCGTAATCAGAATTCATCGAATTGATGTATCTTCTGCAGAAATCCCTCTCACCGTCATTTATCTCTTCTACCCATGCCCTTGTCGGAGTATTGTCATGCGTACCTGTATAGACCACGCAGTTATTTGTATGCCTGTGGTTTACATAATAACTATCCCAGCTGGTGAACCCGTATTGGAGCACCTTCATCCCCGGGAAACCGGATTCCGCTAAAAGAGCCTCATTCTCCGGAGTATTGTTTCCGAGATCCTCTGCTATGATCTTAAGTTCACCTATAGCCGCCTTAAGAGCCTTAAACAGATCCATGCCGGGTCCCTTTTCAAGCTTTCCGTGCTCCGCCGTCTCATCACCGTAGGGAACCGCATAATACTCACAGAATCCATGGAAATGATCTATCCTTATAACATCATAGAACTCGTAATTCCTTCTGATACGCTTGATCCACCAGTCATATCCGCTTTTTGAAAGACCCTTCCAGTCATATATAGGATTGCCCCATAACTGACCGGTCCTCGAGAAAGCGTCCGGCGCACATCCCGCAACTACCTTGGGATTAAGATCCTTATCCATAAGGAAAACTTCCGGATGCGCCCAGCAGTCCGCACTGTCAAGCGACACATAAAAGGGAAGGTCTCCTATTATCTTAACGTTCTTATCATTTGCATACTTACGAAGCTTCCTCCACTGCCTGTCAAACTCATACTGCTTGAAGAAGACAAACTCTATCTCATCCTTCAGTTCCTTCTTTATCTTTGAAAGTGCATCTGCCTTACGTTTCTTAAGGCCATCCTCCCATGTAAGCCATGAGGCTCCTTTCAGCTTTTTCTTGATGGCCGTGAACAGCGCATAATCTTCAAGCCAGTCAGCCTCGGCCTTTATAAATGCCTTATATTCCTCAGCATCCTTATCGTCCTTTTTGAAACGCTCGTATGCTTTATAAAGCAGCGCATCCCTGTTCTCATAAAGGGCCCCGTAATCAACCTTCGTCTCATCTTTGCCGAAGTCAGGTCCGCTGCATTCATCCCATGTGAGCAGTCCCTCTTCTATGAGTGTCTCGGGCGAGATAAAATACGGATTACCGGCAAATGCCGAGAACGGCTGATACGGTGAATTACCGTAGCCCGTCGGTCCTACCGGAAGTATCTGCCAGAAGCCCTGTCCCGCGCCTTCCAGAAAATCAACAAATTCATATGCCTCCCTCGAAAAGCATCCGATACCGAACCTTGACGGAACCGAAAATATGGGAAACAGTATCCCGCTCTCTCTCATATATATCACTCCTTTGATTTATTTTTCTTATACGATAATATCGCCGACGCATACATGAGTATTATGCCGAGCATCATTACTATCCCGCTGTCCCCCTTATACGGATAAAGCAGAAAGATGATAACATAAATAAGGGCAAAAGCTATGAAGCCTATTATCCCTATCGCAGCTATGTAGTATTCCTTTATCTTCCTGTTCTGAAGATCCGCGGTGATTATCGCAAATGTAGTGCCCAGGGCCGCCACCGCACTTATCTCGGTCGGTATGAACAAGGTATTGAGCGGATATCCCAGCAGGAAATATCCTATAACGAGTACCGCAAAGCTTACGGAAGATGCTATCTTAAATCCCGCGAAAAGTTTTGAATATCTGCCCTTAAAAAGCTTCTCAATATACATAAGTATCGGGAGCGGCATTGTTGATGCGAAGAAAAAGGCGCAGTCCCTGGCTGTTTCGATATTGGGGAAGATAAACTGGGCAGCAGGTGAATTAAGCAGGAACCACACTGACGCCACCGTAACACCGATCGCCATAAAGACAAGTCCCCTGGCCCCTATCTTATTCTCGGAGAAAATACGTGTGTAAACTGCCGTGACCGTACCTACTGCCACCATGATCATCGCAAGCCATATCCCGATCTGATAGTCCTTGATCGCCATCATCATAAGAGACGCCTTGTCACCGATATATACAGACCCTATCTGGTGATTTTCATTTGCATAGTCCGTGAAACGGATACTTAATTCCATGTTGCTGTCTTTTTCGGAAAGATCCACAAAATCATACTGATATGCCACGGTTCCCTTAAAAAGCCTGCGTCCTTCATTATCAACCTTGAGTCGCAGTTCGTCGCCTACGCTTATTTCAAGCTCATGGCCCATGTTCCAGATCATTACCCATTCATGTCCGGCATCGGCGGTAAGTTTGGTCCTTAAGATCAGATCATTCTCATCATCATACGGTTCATAAGACGCCGGGAGAGTGATATTCTCTGTATTCCCGTCCGAGCGGACGATCTCAAACGAATTATTGAGGGAATCGCAATCCGCTGAGGACACCCCGCTGTCATCAGGCATTATCAGGCTTCCCGCTGCAAGATATCCGACACTCACAAGAAGCATCAGGATAATGACAACAGGGACCATCCTGTTTACGCCTGTCTTACCTTCATCCGTTTTAATACTGAATTCTTCCAAAACAGACACCCCCTGAACTATTCGGGTATTTCATCCTTATCAAGCCTTATCCTCATTGCAAGTAACTTGGCCGCAAAAAACATAAGACTTCTCTCTTCAAAGCTCCATATGCTCTTGCCCTTTTTCCCCGTGCATACAAGGTAGCCGTCCGTATCCCTGTCAACACCCACCCTTGCTATGATGACAGACTTTGCTCCCATATTGGCAAGGACCTTATGGAGCATCGGAGCTATCTCGCCCATTTCCTCATCCACCGCTCCGCTGTACGCAGCTTCATCCATCAGGTAAGAAATATCACTGACATCCTCCCTGAGTCCCGAGTCCGGGACCGAACGAAGCTGTCCCCTGGCATCGGCAAAAAACATCTTGGATATCCTGAGTTCGTCTCTGAGCAGCGGCATAAGAGAACGAAGTTTCTCCTCAAAACCCGGAGTTCTCTCAAGACGCCTTACAACACCCTGCATCCCGTTGAATATCCCCACACCCTTAAGTCTCTTGATATCGCCTTCACGACGGTCTCCGCCTTCGAATATGACATAACGGTCTCCGCCTTCTTCCCTGCCCTTCTGCAGCGCTTTATCGGCGTACATGAACAGTTCATCGCAGTCCGGCGCATCAAAAGGATATACCGCACATCCGCAGGTAGCGCAGACGTAAAGGTTAAAATCATCCACTCTTACATCTCCCCTTACTATCCCGGCGCCCGCATACAGCCGGTCAAGATATATCCTTCTCTCTTCTTCGGTGATATCCCTTAAATTTATCAGTATAAGTTCATCATCGTGAAGCCTGCCCACTACTCCGAAATCCTCAAGCGAACGTGCAAGCCTCCCGGCTATGACCGCCCTGACGCTCTCTCCGGCCTCGTGTCCGTAAGCATCATTTATGAACTTAAGGTTATCTATCGATACCGCGACAGCACTGAAAGCCGTTCCGGTTCCCGTAAGCGACCTTGCAAACTCCGTTATGAACTGGCGCTTTATCACACCCAGATTCGTATCCAGTATCTCATCGATCTTATACTTTTCAAGTATCCCCTCAAAATACGGATAATCCCTTAAGCTGTCGGCACTGTACAGCCCGCCGTCCGCGTAAGCTGCGGGGCGGCTCCTCAAAATATTGGTAACATCCGAAAAACTGCCGACAAGGCCCACAATCTTATCTCCGTCATAGAGAGGCCTCTTGGATGCGACTATGCTCCTCTCTTCACCGTGAACAACGCATTTCCCCGGGACCTTATATGTACTCTGGCCGGAAAGCACCCTTAATTCATCCGCCATATAAGGTACGGGATCCTTATGCCATCCCATATCCTCATCCGTACGTCCGATTATCACTTCGGCGGACTCAAACCCGTAAAAATCAAGGAATGCCTGATTGGCTCCTAAAAATCTCCTGTCCTTATCCTTCCAGAATATACAGTCCTGGGAAGTGTTTATTATCTCGTTAAACAAGGCTTCATTCAACTTCATACCGCCTCCTTATCACATTATTTTAATACCTATATTACTATAACAGAAAACCGGACGGTTTTGTATGCTTTTGTTTACGTTGATCATAAGATGTTCACGTTCTTTCCTGTCTTATGCTTCCCGGTGTTACACCCTTATGTTTTCTGAACACCCGGATAAAGTGGCTGCAATCGGCAAATCCAAGCTCACTGCTTATGGCATTGAGTGAGTATTCCGTAAACTTAAGCATCTCCACAGCCTTATCGATCCTTAATATCTCAAGATGTTCCTTGCACGATCTTCCGTAAAGTTCCCTGAAACTCTTCGCAAAATGCGAATAACTCATCCCGCACCGCTTCGCCAGTTCCGCAACCTTGAGATTCTCATCAACATGCAGGTCAATATATTCAAGTATGTTCTGAAGACTGAGCTCATCTGCGGAAATATAGTCGGATACATCGGAAAAATCAATGCCTTCCGCCTGCCATATCCTTAAAAGGCATACCAAAAGACGGCACAGATCGGCATGCACCTTAACGTCATAACCCAGACCCCGCCCCTTAAGTTCCGCCGCGCATGAAGAAAAATACTTCTCTATCCCGTACCGTACATTTTCATCCGGCCCGAAGATTATCCTTGCTCCCTGGCCTCTGGCCGCTGCCAGCATTGTTGACAGACGAGGCGTATAACTGGAATTGACGGTCAGTCTGTTCGCATCGAACTTTATCCCCATAAACCTTGCGCTTCTCATGGAGCTTGCATACATCGCATGCACATCACCCCCGAAGAAAAGCATCACATCGCCCTCATCAACAAAATACTCCTTCTCGTTTACCGAGACAAACATACTTCCTTCCGTCATGCACAGCATTTCCACGTACCTGTGAAAATGGCTGCGCACAGGAAATTCATTGGCTGCAGTATCGAACTCGAAGGCTTCATAAGGTTCATTAAGTATATCACTGTATTCATAGAGATAATTCATATAACAGATCTCCCGTCTTATCAAAACGCATGCACGTTCTCAGCAACATTCAAATCTATTCCATTTCGATCAAGCCTGTTTATTGCATTTCTTTCTGTACATAATAGATTTATTCTATATTTTGATCGTTTTATTATATCATTTCACATACTTATGGTCTACACTCTATTCACAACTGAACTTATACATTTGGCTTAAACAGAGGGTGACTTTTATGGCTGGAACATTTGTTAAAGATATGACACACGGGAATGAATTTTCACTGCTTATAGGATTTGCTGTCCCGATGCTCATCGGAAATATCTTCCAACAGGTATATAACATGGTGGATTCCATTGTTGTCGGCAAATATGTGGGTGCCGACGCACTTGCAGCGGTAGGGTCTACGGGATCCCTTAATTTCCTGTTTTTCTCGCTGTGCATAGGACTCACCGGAGGTATAGGCATCCTCATCTCACAGTATTTCGGTGCCGGTGATGAGAAAAAAGTACGAAAAACGATCTTCAATTCGATCTATATCATACTGACTTCGGGTATCCTGATGTCGATGCTCGGTATGATCTTCGCCCGCCCCATACTTACATGGCTCAATACACCTGCCAATATACTCGATGATGCGACCGCTTACATGCGGATAGCCTGCGCGGGGATACTGGCTGTTGCGGCATACAACTGCATATCGTCCATACTCCGTGCCCTTGGTGATTCAAAAACCCCTCTTATCTTTCTTATAGTTGCGAGCCTTATTAACGTAGGGCTGGATCTGCTGTTGGTAATAAAGTTTTCACTCGGAGTCAGGGGTGTCGCATATGCAACCATAATCTCACAGCTGCTGTCGGCTCTCGGAAGCTTAACCTTTGCTCTGATAAAGAACCCGTTCTTTAAGATAAACCGAGAAGAGATGCATTTTGACAAAACGATCGCACTAAAGTGCTACAGACTGGGGATACCGCTTGCAGCGCAGTCATCCCTGATAGCGGTCTCATGTGTCGCACTCCAGAGCGTTGTAAATAAATTCGGCTCGACCGTTGTGGCTGCGTTCACGGCAACCTCCCGTATAGAGCAGTTGGTCCAGCAGCCCTTTAATTCACTCGGAATGGCGTTGTCAACATTTACGGGTCAGAACATCGGCGCAGGTAAACTCGATCGCGTTAAACGTGCCTTTGGCAGATCGGTCATCCTTGTCGGGTGTTTCAGTCTTTTCATGCTTTTCATAAGCTATACCTTCGGCAACCCTATAATGCACGTATTCGTTTCCGAACCGGATGTTATAACCTTCGGGACGCAGGCACTGCGCATCACGTCATGGTTTTACTTTGCTCTCGGTATGATCTACATTGTAAGAGGACTGTTAAACGGCGCGGGCGATGCGGTATATTCAATGATAAACGGAGGCGTGGAAGTGGCGGGGCGCATAATCTTTTCAAATACCCTTGTCCTCATACCCGCAGTCGGCAAGTGGGGAGTATGGCTTGCAACTGCTCTTACCTGGTTCATCACAGGTATAGTCAGTCTCATAAGATACAGGCAGGGCAAATGGAAGACCATAAAACTCGTGGATAAGGTCAGGGATAAAAAAGAAGAAAGTGAACAGGGAACACTTAAAGAGATCGAAGTTTCTCACAGCTATTAAAGAAAGGGATCGGTATGGAATATATCAAGGGAATAACTTACGGAGCTTTCGCAGCCAGGGGAGCTCTCAGTAAAAAAGAAGCATTCGACAGCGTTGACAAGCTTATAGAACGCACCGGAGCCAATTACATCGTACTGGTGCCAAACGGGCTGCAGGACACACCCCAGTCGCAGGAGATCGATCACTCTTCTCCCGCAACCTGCAGTGATGACGAGCTTATAAAAATGATAGAATACATTCACGGCAAAGGTATAAGTGTAGCTTTAAAGCCTACGGTCAACTGTAAAAACGGAACCTGGAGAGCACATATATGCTTCTTTGACAAAGATGTTCCCTGCGAACCCAAATGGTCGGTATGGTTTGATGCGTATACGGGTTTTCAGTGTCATTACGCTAAAATCGCACAGGAGACCGGATGCGAAATGTTCATAGCCGGCTGTGAAATGGTACAGTCCGAACACCGCGAAAACGAATGGCGCAAACTCATATCCGATATAAGAATGATATATCACGGACCGGTCACCTATAATACGGACAAATATCAGGAGGATAATGTCACATGGTGGGACTGCGTCGATTACATCTGTTCAAGCGGCTACTATCCCGTAAACGATTGGGACGAACAGCTTGACCGCATAGAAAAGGCAGTCAGGAAATATAACAAGCCGTTCTTCTTTGCCGAAGCGGGCTGCCGCAGTGCCGAGGGCTCGCAAAACATCCCGAACGACTGGATGCTGCGTGCCCCTGCCGCCCCCGAAAGACAGGCTGAGTGGTATAAGACAATGTTTGAGGCCGCAAACAGACGTGAATGGATAAGCGGCTTCTTCCTTTGGGACTGGCGCATAAAGCTCTATCATTTACGAGACGCCCTTAAGGATGACGGCTACGATATCTACGGCAAACCCGCCGAAAAGATCGTGCACGATCATTATATTTCAAAATAGCATCCGGATCGAAAAATACATTATCACAAACCCCGATAAATGTGTTATGATATAATACAGAGAAAGTGTTTATGCTTATGTTTATTTGTATCCACAGGGGGATGGTATGCGGCAATACATACAGATGCTTTCAAGCACTTGGGAACACAGATATCTCACAACTCTTGTCGAAGGAATAAAACGTCGTCTCGAGGGCGAAGACATCGGTCTGCATGTTTTTAATGCCTACGATGACATTATCGAGAAGAACTTTTATACACTCGACCGCGAAGTGTTTTCACTTCCAAACAATGATGATTACATAGGTATGATCACTGTTTTCAATAGCGTAGATGCCACGCGCTCCATATCTCATTACGTTTCCGAATTCAGAAAAACAGGGAAACCTGCGCTAACGATAGATCAGCATGTCGAAGGTACTCCCTTCTTCGGTATCGATAATTACGCATCCATGTATGAACTGGTCGAGCACATGATAACCTATCATAAATGCCGTGTGCTCAATTACATGGGAGGTCCTGCCACCAACGAGGAAAACCAGTTAAGATACAAGGCTTTTGTCGATTGTCTGAATGCTCATGATATTCCGGTTGATTACAACCGTGTCAGACATTACAGATATCTTATCGAGGACGGCCGGCAGGCTTATCATGATTTTAAGGCTCATGGACTCCATATACCTGACTGTGTGATCTCGGCAAACGACCATATGGCTTACGGATACCTTCTCTCCGCAAGAGAAGACGGTTACGAGGCTCCGGAGGATTTTAAGATCACCGGATTTGACAATATGGATATGGGACAGGATTTCATTCCCTCGATAACCAGTATAAACAGATCATGGGAGCAGCTCGGATACGATGCCGCAGACGGCCTTATAAAAATGGTCCGCTCCGGCAAGCCCATCATGCAGCATTTTACCATAGGAAAGGTAGTTCCGAACGAAAGCTGCGGATGTGCGATCTCCACCCGAAATCTCCGCTCGGATTATCTTAAAAACCTTATGAAAGCAAGGGACAGACAGGAGGATTCCCTGAAGATAGATACCGCAAGGAAGATACTCTTATGCACTCCCGACATGCGCGCATTCAGGCAGTCCATGAACAAGACAAGAACAGCTCTTGATATTCCCAGATATGCTCTTTGCCTGAACGAGGATTTCTCTAACATCGATTATGTAAGCAACAGGGAACCGTTCTCCAGAAAAATGATGGCATATCTTGAGGATAACACCGAGGAGATCGACACCTCTGTCTCATTGCTTCCTTCTTCATTTATGTCCGATGAGCAGAAGATCTATGTATTTGCTGCGGTTCATTTTGATGCGCAGACTTTCGGCTACTGCGTCATGCCGTTTGACAGCAATTTCATCGGGAGCGGCGGGCACCGCTTCCTCATGGATAACATATCCCTCGCACTTGTCAATATCAAGCAGCGTATGGCGCTGAATGAAATGAACGATAAACTGCGCGACCTTTATATCACCGATGCTCTGACCGGATTATATAACCGTTTCGGATATTCGGAGTTCCTTCCCGGGCTCTATGATAAGAATGAAGGCTGCGTATTCGTTATGTGTATGGATCTTGATAACCTGAAAAAGATTAATGACCGATTCGGTCATTCCTTTGGTGACAAGGCAATAAAGGCACTTGCCGATGCCATTAAGGAAGTTTTCGAAGAAGATGATATCAAGGTAAGGATGGGCGGCGACGAGTTCACAGTGATAGGCCATTATGCTTCCGATGCAATCCTTGAAAAGAAGGAAAATATGATACACGATCATCTGCGTGACTTCAGTATCAGTAATGATTTTCCGATGGAAGTAAAGGCAAGTATAGCCTACGCGGCCAGCATCAGCGATAATATCTCGGATATAGAAGCACTCACACATCTGGCAGATAAAAGGATGTATGCGATAAAGCAGGAGCATCATAAGGGATCATAAGGCAGAGCCTTTGATCCTTTTTAATATCTTGTCATACTGCTCATACATCTTCTGCGTCTCATTTTCAAGCAGATAATAATGCATTATATAAGGAACGAGCAGAACTAACAGGATTCCGATCAATGCCAGCACATACACCGCGCCCGTAATTATGTAAACCGCCACACATATGAACGTTATGATCGAAAAAAGCATCGTTACCAGAAGATGTATCAGCCTCTCATGCTGAAAAAAGCCGATCTGGATAAGATGTTCCTCCATTACGGCATTCCAGTCGGTCTCCTCATCATTCGATACAAGCAGCCTGTCTATTCTGTTTCTGTAATCAAGTATCCTTTTTTTCATTTGTGTTTACCGGTTTTGAACCATAGTAACCGTTCCAACGGATCATGCTTCCAGCTTACCGATGAATGCCTTGAGGCGTTCGTCGTCCGAATTGAACAGCTCCTCGGGTGTCCCCTGTGAGTGGATCACGCCGTTTTCCATGAATATTATCCTGTCAGACACCTCTCGGGCAAACTTCATTTCATGAGTGACTATGACCATGGTCATATGCTCCGCAGCCAGAGCCTTTATGACCTTTAATACCTCTCCGGTGAGCTCCGGATCGAGGGCCGAAGTCGGCTCGTCAAAGAAGAGGATCTCAGGCTGCATAGCAAGCGCCCTTGCTATCGAGACACGCTGATTCTGTCCGCCGGACAAACTGGCCGGATATGCATTTGCCTTATCCTTAAGTCCAAGACGCTCAAGCAGTGTCAATGCCCTCTCCTTAGCCTCTTCCTTCCCGGCCTTCCCCGATAGCACTACGGGCTCGGTTATATTCTTAAGCACGGAATAATGAGGGAACAGATTGAAGCTCTGGAAGACAAGGCCGAAATACCCCTGTATCTTCTTAAGCGTCTTTTTGTCGGCATATACAATGCTGCCGCTCTCATCACTTGCTGCCGTATTGCCTTCATACATAAGGCTCCCTCCGTCCATCGTCTCAAGCATGGTCGCACAGCGGAGTATGGTCGACTTGCCCGATCCCGACGGACCGATTATGGATATGACCTCACCCTCATGAACGGTAAGCGAGATACATTTAAGGACCTCAATACCGTCGAAGGACTTACGCATATTTTTTATTTCAAGTATTGTCCTGTTTTCCATAGTCTAATAATAATCCAGCTTCTTCTCGATGCGTTCCATTACAAATGCAACAACATAATTAAATACAAAATAGAACACGCCCGCTACCATCAGCGGTCCTACGGATGCCTCCTTAGCCGCTATCTGCTTGGCTATCGTAAACATTTCGGCCTGCGCGAGAACAAAGGCAAGGGAAGTGTCCTTTACAAGCGTTATGGTCTCGTTGGTAACACTGGGCGTTATGATCTTTATGACCTGCGGAAATATTATCCTGAAAAAAGTCTGTGCCTTATTATATCCCAATACCTGAGCCGCTTCGTACTGCCCCTTTGGTATCGCTTCTATGCCTCCCCTGTAGATCTCGGCAAAATAGGCCGCATAGTTCACCGAAAAGGCGATGATTATCGCCGGGACACGAAAACCGCTCAGGTTAAGGCCGAAGATATAATACGGCGCAAAATAAACCACAATGAGCTGGAGCATAAGAGGCGTTCCCCTCATAATGGCTATATAGAACTTGACCACCGCCGAAAGGATCTTTTTCTTTGACATCCTTCCGAATGCGACCAGAAGTCCGAGCGGAAGGGAAAACAGCAGTGTCAGCAGAAATATCTCCACTGACACAAGCATTCCCCCTGTTAATTGTGAGATCATTACATTAAGCTTCATATATAATACCCGATAAGGCTGTGATCATTTTCCTATGCAGATGGACTCTTCCATACCGAAATCAGAGTATTCCTTCGCGATCTTAAGGATCGTTCCGTCGTCCGCCATCTCCTTTAGTACCGTCTCTACCTCATCCTTAAGCTCCGTATTTCCCTTAAGGAAACCCACTCCGTACTGTTCGGATGCAAGCTGCTCGTCGAGGATCACATATCCGTCTCCCTTCTGAGCGATCTGATAACTGGCAACTCCTATATCTATTGCGATGGCATCAATGGCGCCTGCTTCAAGATCCATAAATCCTGTATTATAATCCGCATACTGAACAAGCTCATTGAATGTATCCGCAAGCTCCTTCGAATCTCCTTCAAGCGCGGCAAGAGCCGATGAATCCTTCTGCACTCCCACCTTCTTCCCCGCCAGGTCAGCGGGTGCCTTGATGCCGGAATCGGTCTTTACGACAAATACCTGTGAATTATCAACATAGGGTATCGTCCATGTGTAAGCATCCTCACGCCCCTGGATCGTGAAGCCGTTCCATATACAATCGATAGCGCCCGACGAAAGCTCCATGTCCTTGGCATCCCAGTCTATGGGCTGCTTCTTAAGTTCCCAGCCCTTCCTGTTGCAGACCTCCTGTGCAAGATCAAGGTCAAATCCCACATATTCTCCCTTATCGTCCATGTAGCCGTAAGGCGGGAATTCCGCATCAAAGCCTACCGTAAATATCTTCCTGTCAGATCCCGATGCTGTCTTCCCCGAGCAGCCAGCAAGCATTGCCGATACAGTAATGACGGACAATGCGATCATCATAATTTTTTTCATAATGTTATCTCCCTGTATAATATGTATTGACCCATAGCTCAATACTCCGTATTGCCATGGTAACGATTTACCTAAATAAAGTATATGATTTTGCGTAAACTGTCAAGGCGAAACATGACCGTGACTCTTCAGCGAATTGAAGCTGATCGATCACTTTCTTCTTGCCACAACCACGAACCTTCCGTTCTCGGTGTGATAGGCACAGGTTACAAGGGTTATCAGCTTATCGCCGTATTCTGCCTTAACACCCGTATCATATACTGACTTCTTAAGGTATTGTCCTATATTATAGTCAAAATCTGCCTTGTTCTCCGCATTGATAAAATCATAGAACTTGAATACATCCGTTTCATCCGTATAATAAACCCGGTCATAAAACACTGACATTACCTCATATTCCCTTATTTCATCCACTGTATCATACCGTATTATGGGATGCTC
>JAFSZZ010000067.1 GCA_017458765.1 Lachnospiraceae bacterium
ATAACGTCTGGCTCGACGAAGCATTCACGGCCACCCTTGTGCGCACGGATATGGCGGGAGTCCTTGAACGCTCCATGGCAGACACCCTTCCGCCGCTTTACAATATCATACTTAAACTCACCACCGATATTTTCGGTTATACCGTACCTGTCATGAAGCTTACGAGCGCAGTTCCGATGATCCTTACTATGATACTCGGAGCCACTGTCGTAAGAAAACGTTTCGGCGCATTGACTTCATACATCTTTATCCTGGCACTTACCGTGATGCCGAACATGATGTTCTTCGGCGTCGAGATACGCATGTACAGCCTGGGCTTCCTGTTTGCGACCGCATCCGGCATCTTTGCATATGAAGTGATATCCGAACCCTGCAGGAAAAACTGGATAATATTCACGCTCTCAAGTGTGCTTGCCGGGTATTCGCATCATTTTGCCTTCGTGACCGTTGGTTTTGTGTATCTGTTCCTGCTGATCCATGCCTGCGCCGAACAGAAGAAGTTTAATACCGAGCGGGACCGCGAACTTCATCCGATAATCCTCTCAAGTTTTGCAAAATGCCTGTTTGCGACCTTCCTTCTGTACCTGCCGTGCCTGCTGGTAACACTTAAGCAGTTTAAAAGTGTGAGCGGATATTTTTCCATGCCGGAAGTCACTCTTTCCGTCTTCATAAAATACTGCCGTTACCCGTTCACCGTAGGATTTACACCGCTCAGCATAATACTTTCCGCCCTGACCCTTATTTTGCTCATAAGGCTTGTCATACGGCTTTTCGGCGATCATACCCGTGATGATATCTTCGCCCTGTACTGCTTTATAATGTTCTACGGTGTCCTTCTTTTCGGTACCGTCGTGAGTAAGATGATGACCGCCAATATCTTCGTAGACAGATATCTGTTCTTTGCACTGGGTCTTATCTGGCTGTTCTTCTCTATAGAAGCCGGTTCTCTTAAGAAGCCTCTTGTATACTGCATCATAATGCTGGAGCTGCTGACCGGGTTCTACTCATACACACAGGCATTTACGGCTGAATATGCCCGTGGAACAGACGAAATGACAGCCTGGCTTGACAAAAACGTATCCGAAGGAGATTCGCTCTATACTCTTGAAGACTATGAAGAACTGGCATGGTGCCTTCCCTTCTATGACGACAGGCTTACGAATTATGAAACCCTTGACGAAGCGGTAACCGCAGCCGGCGGTAATAATGTCTGGGTAGCTGTCATGAACGGTTACGAAGATGAAACCGCAGCCGAACTGCCAAAAGACAATCCCGGGTATGCCGCATATGCCTCCGAACTGGAGGATGCCGGATACTCACTGGAATACGAAAATGTCTTCCGTTTCGACAGATATATGTTCAAGATGTTCAGGCTGGTACGGCGATAACCTTCGGACCATGAAAAATAGCCAAAAACCCGTTAATATATTTGGATGTTTTGACAGATTATTTTATTTGTTTTTTATATACAAACATATGGATATGTGATATAATTCTAATGAATTAGTAGCATGAGCAATATAGCGACAAACGGAGGTGAAGCTATGGAGATAACACCTATGATCGACATTCCCGCATTGTCAATGGCAATGTCACAGAACAAGGTAATGAATGATTTCAGCGTAGCAATGCTGGATAAGTCATTGGATACCTTTAATGATTTAGGTGATTCGATGACAAAAATGATGGAGCAGTCAGTTAACCCCGCAATTGGCGGAAATATTGATATTTCCGTATAATTCTTTTCTCATCATCCTGAAACAGACACCCGGTCAAATTGACCGGGTGTTTGTTTATCTGTATTTTTTTCATGATCTATCTTTGATAATTGGCCGATATCCATGCCACGACTTTATCAAGTGCGAATATGACGAACAGACAGACCGCGATCGCTATATATCCCGACACGGTCACCAGTTTTCCAACGGACCTTCTATTTCCGTCCTCAGTCCGTTCCGTGCCTTCCTGTTCCATTTCTTCATATTCGGAAGCTTCCCACGCCTGATCCGTCACCGGCATTTCATCTTCTTCCGGCCAGACATCTTCGTCTGAAATTCTGTCAGGCTGCGGCCTGCAGAACATTGAAACAACTTTGTCATAACGTCCCTCATGCCGGCTAATTCCTATGTACACGCCCACCGCCAGAGCAGATGTAACTACCGAGATCACAAGCATGATCCCGATCATTTCAAGCTTCATATCGGTACTGCCGAGCTCATCAGTCATTTCAAAGATGTCTACTCCCATTTCACTGCCCGCCTTATCCATCAGGATCATCAGGAGTACATTCCAGGTGTTTATGACCGCATGTGCTATGACGGATCCCCATATGCTCCCCGTTGCTTCCACCAAAAGAGAGAAGATCACACCGAGAACAAGAGCATAACTGAACTGGTTTAAGTTAAGATGCATAAGCCCGAAGTACAGTCCGCTTACAACGGCTGCGGCAAATACAAACCCGTGTTTTCTCAAACCGCCGAAGATGATCCCCCTGAACGTAAATTCCTCGCAGAACGGTCCGAAAAATCCGACCATGAACACGGTCATCACAACCGGCATATCCATAAAATCACCCGACATCTCAATCGCGGTATTGGTTGTAAACAGTTGTGAAAATACATTTATAAGCGAGATGAGCGGCATGGTCAGAAATGCGAACAGCACCGTCAGCGCTATCGTTCCGGGCCGAAGCTTTTTAAAGGGAACCCACTGCGACAGATCGCATTTAAAAACAAGCAGAAAAACAAAAGACGGAACCATTATGAGCAGCTGTGTGAACATCAGCGCCCCAAAGGTTCCGAGATTTACCGCACCGGTCCCAAGCACCGATAATATGACCGATACCGAGAGGTGCAGCAATACAAGGCATAGAAAAAAGCCGTTTACTCTTTTGTTTATCCTGTTATCCATTACTCAGCCGTTTACCATGAATTGAACGAGCTTATCGATATCCTCGGGCTCATATGCCACGATCTCAAGCTCCTCAATGGTGCCGTCCGAAAAAATGTTTGCAAGTGAAACATACTGTGAAAGCTTGGACTTAAGATTAAGCCTGTCTCCCTCGCCTGTAACAAGTTCTACCTTACCCTTGCATTCATCAACTACCGAAAAAAACTTCTGAATGTCATTGATCTTCGTTACTCTCATATTATCTGCTCCTTTCCTTAAAACTTATCACAGTATAACACGTTTTTCCGATTTGTAAAGCTAATATATTACTGTTCATGCCCGAAGTTTCTTATTTTATCTTACGTATCGCACTGTCCGTTATCTCCACCCTGCGCTCCTTGTACAGCCTCCCGACAGCCCGCTTGAACTCGTTCTTGCTCATGTTGAACTCGCGCTTGATAGTCTCGGGCGAAGCCTTGTCATTGAACGGAAGCACACCGTCGAAGGCTTCTATGACCTTCATAACCCGCTCCGCATCCTCATCCATCTGTATATAAGCCTTTTCCCTGATGCTCAATGAAAGCCTGCCGTCTTCCTTAACTTCGGTCACCCTCGCCTTAACGATATCTCCGACCTTAACATCCCCGTACAGTTCCTTAACAGGGATCAGGGCGGAATACTCATCATCCACCGCCACAAAGGCTCCGAAATTATCGCTTATAAGATATACCCTGCCTTCAACCCTGTCTCCGGCCGTATAATTACTGTCGGCATCAAGATAATCATATACGTTCATCGTAAGGCAGAGCCTTGAACTCTTGTCGATATAGAGGGCAACAAGACATTCCTCACCCTCATGAAGCTTCTTTGTCTGCTGCTTATACGGGAGCAGAAGATCCTTCTCAAGTCCCCAGTCTAAGAACGCTCCTATCTTTGTTACTTCCTTAACCCTGAGAACAGCCGTTTCATTAAGCTTTATGAGCGGCCTGTTCACCGTAGCTATAAGACGGTCCTTCGAATCCCTGTATAAGAAGACTTCAAGTTCACTTCCCGTCCGTGTCCCTTCCGGGACCTGTTTTATCGGGAGCAGTACGCGTTCACTGTCCCTCTCCCTGTTCTCGGCCAGATACACTCCATGGTCGGCCTGTTTGACAACGATCAGTCTTTGTGTTTCTCCTAATCTTAGCATCTAATCCATCTGTCCTGCGTTATATTTTGCAACCAGACTGTGAATACGCTCAAACGGATCCAGCAGGTCTGAGATCGAAGTGTCATGATTCAGCGTATCTATAATGTAAGCGATGTATTTGCTCATATCGCAGCTTACATAGTATTCGCGTGTAAACAGCTCGGGGATCTGATATACGAGATTGGTAGTAAGGATCTTGTCGATTATCCCTTCCTCATATGCCTTATCAAATACCTCAAGCCCCTTCGTGAACAGCCCGAAGGTCGCAGCTATGAATATCCTCTTTGCCTTGCGCTTCTTAAGCTGCCTTGCGACATCAAGTACGCTGTCTCCGGATGATATCATGTCATCGACAACAAGAACATCCTTACCCTCTACCGATGAGCCGAGGAACTCATGACTCACTATCGGATTCCGTCCGTCAACTATCTTCGTATAATCACGTCTCTTATAGAACATGCCCATATCAAGGCCGAGCATATTAGCAAGATATATCGCCCTCGACATACCGCCTTCATCCGGGCTTATCATCATCATGTGCTCCGCATCTATCTTAAGATCATGTACTCTGCCAAGAAGTCCCTTAACGAACTGATAAGCCGGCCTTATCGTTTCAAAACCGGAAAGAGGGATTGCATTCTGTACACGAGGATCATGCGCATCAAAGGTTATGATATTATCAACACCCATCCTTACCATTTCCTGAAGCGCCAGCGCACAGTCAAGCGATTCTCTTGAACTCCTCTTGTGCTGTCTGCTCTCATACAGGAAAGGCATTATGACCGTTATCCTTCTTGCCTTGCCGCCGACTGCTGCGATTATCCTCTTAAGATCCTGATAATGATCGTCGGGAGACATATGATTCTCCTGACCGCACAGTTTATAGGTAAGGCTGTAATTGGTGATATCAACCAGGATATACAGGTCGGTACCGCGAACCGATTCCTTGATGACACCCTTGGCTTCACCCGTACCGAAACGGTCTATCTGAGCATCGAGGATATATGAATCCTTCTGATAACCGGCAAACGCGAGCGAATTCTTGTGTTCGTTCTCACGCTCCGTTCTCCACTTGACCAGGTATTCATCGATCTTATGTCCCAGCCCGATGCACCCCTCGAGAGGTATCATCCTGAGTGACCCTACGGGTATCGTTTCAAGGTTACGCTTTTCTTCGCGATTTGGCATTTATTTCCTCACTTTCCGACCGAAGACTTCCTGATCTTCACCCTGATATCATTGATCTCCGGTTTTATCAATCTGTACTTACCGTATATCCTTGAAAATGTCCGCTCCGAATATCGCAGGTTAAGATCCTTCAAGGATAGATTAGTGGAAATTATAGTGGACTTTCTTCTGTTATCACGTTCGTTTATTATAAGGAACAGCTGGCTCATGACAAAATTGTTCGTTATCTCTGTCCCGAGATCGTCGATTATAAGCAGGTCACAGCCGAAAATATCCTCATGTACCCTGCTGATATCCTCGCTTATCTCTCCCGACCTGAACGCATACTTAGCAAGTGTATCAAATAATTGAAATGCTGTAAAGTAGATCACCGAGTGCCCTGCTTCAAGCAGATCATGCGCAATACAGTTGGTAAGGAAGGTTTTACCGACACCTACTTCTCCGTAAAACAGCAGATTATCATATCGTTCATCAAAATCCCGCACGTAAGCCTTACAGCTCTCAATGATGCTCTCCATCTGCGGAAGTTCCGTATCATCGTAATAATCATAGGTGAGCGTTCCGAAATTCTCATCCTTTAATACCTTCTCGATATTTGACTGGGCATAAAGATATCTTATTATGGAACGCTTCAGACACTTGCATTTCTGACCGTCCACATAGCCCGTATCCTTACAGACCGGGCAGTTATATACAGGCTCGAGATAATCATCCGGGAAGCCTCCCTCTTTAAGAAGTTCCTTCTTACGCGCCGAGATCTCCTTAAGCTTATCCCTTAACGCAGCTAAGGCACTTACATCCCCGCTGATCAGCTTCCTTCCCTGTTCCAGGGAAATATCCGCAACCATTGAGTCAAGTGCCTTATATTCCGGTATTCTCTCATACACCTCGCTGCGCCTTTGCTCAACAAGATGTCTGTTCCTGTTCTGATTATCTTCGTAAGTACGCATTATCTCATCGTACTGTGCATTGGAAATCGACATTATATCTCCTTATACTGATCCCCTTTTATTACTATATAATGCTTTAATTAATTTTTCAATGCATCTCTTTCAAGCTGGGCAAAATCGTACTTGCGCTGTCCGAAGTTCGCAAATCCGCTGCTGTTGTCAGCCTGCTTCTTACCCATACCGCTGCCCGCGTTGCCCTTGCCCGATGGCTTTGCGGCATGCTCGGCGTCAAGCCTCATTATATCATCCATTCCCTTAACGCCCGCGTCTCTCCAGTTGGTAAGTATCGTATCCGCATATTCAAAGCTGGCGCTGTGGATGCTCATTATCGTTCTCGAACATGCTTCGCATATGATCTCAATGGAAAAACCATATACCCTGTTCCACTTTATCACATAAGATATCTCCGGTTCTATCGGATTGCGTCCGCTTATCCCGAAAGCCCTGAACACCTCATATACTTCCTTCGGCGCATGTTCCGTTCTAGCCTTGGCTTCATCAACCGTCGTGATACCCGTCTCGGCCCAGCTCCTGCCCACCGATTCTATATACTTTATGTTCGTCTTCTTGTTATTCGCACAGTACTCGATCAGATACTCTATAAGCTCGGCGCTGAACCCGTAAGTATCATTCATGAACAGTATCGATGATATCTCATCGGGACGCAGCGTCTTGCCAAGATACGTCTCCGTTATGAACAGAAGCTGGGATATCTCCGGCCTGTTCTTAAATTCCATGAGTTCCTGCGGCGAATATGTCTTCTTATTGGAAAAATCCACTACCTTAACCGTATCCTTTGCCTTCTCTTCTATGATCGAAAAAGCTGTCCTGTCGGCCATCTCCCGGTCATTACCGGATTTGGCCGCATCTTCCGTACCGGTCTTTCTCTTCTCCGCATCATTAAGATCCAGTAACTGTATGCACGTAAGAGAACCCGACGAATTAAAGCTAAGTGAGATAACTTTCTTCTTATCCCAGTATTTAAGCGCCCTTATCACATCCTTCTCCGTAAGATTGAACCGGTCTGCTATGGTGCCTACCGTCAACGGATCCTGAGCGCTTAATCGCCTCAACAAATATAGATATATTTTGATCTGAGCATCATTGGCATCATTCATGTAACGGTCAATAAAGCAGTTGCTCACGATCGTTATTTCGGAGGAATAATCCTTGCACAGAGTAATATTTCCCATCAAAAACACCCGCTGTCATGTATTCCCCTTCCCCTCGATGATATGTATTCTAACACACATGCAGACGAGTTAAAACAAAATCTTTTGCCCAACAAAACGACAGCTCAGGACGTTATTTTTCTGTGGATAAAACAGAAAATCTGTACGTTTTTTGTTATGGATCAGACCAAAACACGTCAAATTGCGTTTTCCGTTTTTGCGGGGTAACTTATTACGTTAACTTAAAAATCCACAGCCCGCTTAGTGATAACTTTTCACCTCAGGCTGTGGATATTGTGGATAATTATTTTTTTAACAGGTCTTCCCCTATCTTTACTACATCTCCGGCTCCCATAGTTATCAACAGATCGCCGCCCAAACATTTTTTTCTGAGAAAATCTTCGATCTCATCAAATGTGGAAAAGTAGTACGCCTCCTTACCCTTCTTCTTAAGCTCATCGCGGATAAGTGACGAACTCATACCCAGCGTGTCCTTCTCCCTGGCCGCATAGATACCGGCAAGAACGACCACGTCCGCCAATGTCAGCGCATCGACAAAATCGTCAAAAAAAGCCTTGGTACGGGTATATGTATGCGGCTGGAAGACACATACGATCCTCTTATGAGGATAATTTGCCGCAGCGGTAAGGGTAGCACGTATCTCGGTCGGATGATGTGCATAATCATCCACTACCGTAACTTCGCCTTTATCAGCTCCCGCTATCCTTCCCTTAAACTGAAAACGCCTGTCCGTCCCTCCGAACTTTATAAGACCCGCAGCAATGACCGCAGAATCTATTCCAAGGTGATCTGCAAGCGCTATCGCCGCAAGGGCATTTCCTATATTGTGTACGCCGGGAACATGAAGTGTTATGACCGTATTGTCACCTTCACCGTCCTTAACAGTCCCGGTATTCCCGTGCACCGTAAATGTAGCACAGCCAAGCTCGTCATAAGATATATCCGAGGCGGTATAATCCGCACTCACGCCTTCTGTTGCCGAAACTGTCACCGTTTTACACTTAAGGCCCTCCGTGATCTCACTGTAATTGTCGATATCGGCATTTATTATGAGTATCCCGTCATCCGGAAGAAGCTGCGCGAACCGCTTAAATGATGCCCTTATATCATTTATATCCTTGAAAAAGTCAAGATGGTCTTCTTCTATATTAAGTATGATACCGGCCGTGGGATTGAAGCTTAGGAAACTGTTTGTATACTCACATGCCTCCGTAACAAAGTATCCCGAACGTCCTATCCTTATATTGCCGCCTATCTCCTTAAGCATGCCGCCTACCGATATCGTTGGATCAAGTCCGGCTTCCAGCATGATATCCGTTATCATGGACGTGGTCGTCGTCTTCCCGTGTGTTCCCGAGACCGCAGCCGCCACCACATAGTTCTTCATTATCTGTCCCAGCAGCTCCGCACGTGTGAGCATCGGGATACCGCGTCTCTTTACTTCGGCGAATTCCTCGTTGTCCTCCCTTATCGCAGCCGTATATACCACAAGACCGATATCATCCGTGATATTATCCGCCCGCTGTCCGTAAAATACCTTTATCCCCTTGTCTTCAAGTATCTTCGTAAGCTCCGACGAAGCCCTGTCCGACCCTGATATCGTAAAGCCGCGGTCAAGCAGGATCTCTGCCAGCCCGCTCATGCTTATACCGCCTATTCCGATAAAATGAACCTTTACGGGATCATCATAATTGATCGTATACATAATCTTATCCTTATATCCTATACTGCCGATGAATTAAGATATTTGACCTGCTCGGGCGTGAGCGTATCTATATGCTTACCGAGGAAGGCAAGCTTCCTTACCGCAACATCATTATCAACCTCCCGGGGCACATCGATTATCATCTTATCAAGCTTACCCTCATGCTCCACGAGGTATTTTGCCGACAGGGCCTGGATCGCGAACGACATATCCATGATCTCCGCGGGATGTCCGTCGCCTGCTGCCAGATTGACCAGACGTCCTTCCGCAAGTATATATACCCACTGCCCTGTAGGCAGCTTGTAACCCATGATGTTCTTCCTCATCTCGCGTTTTTCCACGGCATTCTTCTTAAGCCATGCCATATCTATCTCACAGTCAAAATGACCTGCGTTGCACATTATCGCCCCGTCCTTTACGACCGCAAAGTCCTCCGCGTCTATGACCTTCTCGCAGCCCGTTACGGTAACAAAGAAATCGCCAACCTTTGCGGCATCATTCATGGGCATAACGTCAAAACCGTCCATTACAGCCTCTATGGCCTTTACCGGATCCACCTCTGTAACGATAACTCTTGCACCAAGCCCCTTTGCCCGCATGGCAACGCCCTTGCCGCACCAGCCGTATCCTGCCACAACAACGATCTTGCCTGCAACGATAAGGTTCGTTGTCCTGTTTATTCCGTCCCAGACAGACTGACCCGTTCCGTATCTGTTGTCAAAGAAATGCTTGCAGTCGGCATTATTGACAAGCACCATCGGGAACTTAAGAGCCCCTTCCTTATCCATGGCAAGAAGCCTGAGTATTCCAGTTGTAGTCTCCTCACATCCGCCGATAACATTCGGTATAAGATCTGTAAGCTCCGTATGCATCATATGCACAAGATCGCCGCCGTCATCTATGATGATGTTAGGACCCGCCTCAAGCACCGCCCTTATATGTGCATTGTATTCCTCAGGCGTTGTATCATACCAGGCATGGACCTCAAGCCCTGCCTTAACAAGAGCAGCGGCAACATCATCCTGAGTTGAGAGCGGATTCGAACCCGTAACATACATATCCGCTCCGCCTGCCTTAAGTACCAGACACAGATAAGCGGTCTTGGCTTCAAGATGCACCGAAAGCGCTATCTTTTTGCCCGCAAAAGGCTTCGTTTCACTGAATTCCTTCTCAAGCGTCCTTAACAGATCGCAGTTTTTCTTAACCCATTCGATCTTCCTCTCGCCCGATTCCGCCAGATTGATATCTCTTATTTCACTGCCCATAAATCCACCTCCGTTATATCTAACTGTATTATAATGTCTTAATATAACCTGCCTGCTCATCTGACAAACCGATATTAATTGTCCTCAACAGACAATATATAATATATAGGAAATAACGGATACATGCAAGTCCAATGCATCTTTGAGCACATCGGCATCGTCCGGGTCTTAACAATCTTACCCAACATTTGCTTGCTTTTTTATCAGTATTGTGTATTATATTATGTAAAGCGGTTTCATATCTTTGACCGCGCAGGGGATGTTTTATTTTGATACCGGGAGCAACATACATACCGGATTGTAAGGGGAATCATAATGGGGATAATATCTAATACAGTTTCCAGGGACAGCGTGCGCATAAAATACATGATAGAGCGTTACAGGGAGATCAAAAAGACTCTTCCCAAGGGTAGCATCTGCCCTAAAAAGATAGGCAATCAGACTTACTACTATCTTAAGTACAGAGATGGCGACCGGATCGTTTCTGACTATATCCATAAGGAAGATCTCGAAAACCTGACAGAACTCATAGAGCACAGGAAACACATCGAACTTATGATGCGTTCCCTTAAGAACGAAATGACCACTGCTAAAAAACTCCTGAGAGGAACCGCATAAGAGGACAAAATTATGAACAAAGAAAGCTACCGCGTAATAAGAATACTGCTCATCCCCAAGGTCGTCGGTCTCATAGCCGAAGCCTTCGATTGGGATGAGATAAAGGCATGTACCGCCTTCTATAATTCCAAATTGAACGAACAGTTAGAGCAGGATGAAAACGATCTGTGGAGCTTAAGCGAATACAAACTGCTCGATCTGTTCCGCAAGGAGATCATCCAGTAAATCCGGCAAAAGGAGTCTCATCCATGACAAAAGAAGGCAATTTCCTCACCTACTGCGTAGAGCAGTACAAATATGAAAAAAACATGAGCGGACGACAGGTAATGGATCTGTTCTCAAGGTTTAACGTTCTTGAATACATCTACACTTCCTGTGATCCGCTCCATGAACATAAAGCTAAATTCATCGTCGAGGACATAGATATCTATATCGAGGCCTGCCGCAGGTGTAATTAGGTCAATTTAATTCCGTACCGTTTATCGACTTCACGCGGCCCGATTTTACCACTATATCCGCCTCTTCGCCGATCTCAAGGGTATCCCACAGTTCTTCACTGATATTAACCTCGTATACCTTATTTTTTTCCGTAGTGATCTCAACCGTATATGTTTTTTCACGTTCACCCTCACGCTCATTTTCCGTAAGAGCCGTCTCATCCCAGTAAGGTTCGTCATCCGTACCGGATGTTTCAAGCTGTTTTTCCGGTATCCAGCGTTCTATATCGTAATAGTACTTCGTCTGATACCTCGGCACATCCACATAAACCGGCCTCTCCTCTTCTTCCGTATAGTACTCGGTCGTGTATCGCGGAGTCTCTACCGTATGCTCACTGAATGTTCCGTCACCGTTATCAATATACTCCGTATGAGTATCGTATCCGTCCTGTACCTGTCTTGATTTTTCAACTTCTACAGTCTCGTAATGATCAAGGACCTGATCGTAATGGTGTATCTCCTCTTTTTCATCGGTCACACGTCCGCCATCCGGGACCTCCCAGTCGGACTCACTTACCGTCGTATAGGTCTCAACATTTATTATGCGGTCCCACGCCTTTTCCGTGACCGACGCTGCATAGTTCCTGGGTCTGCATGCAAAAGCAATGATCGCTATAAGGACTGCAAGTCCTATGATGAACGGAAGCCTTTTCATCATACCTCCGCTCTGCTGTGGCTGAGGTTTCTTGGCTTCCTGCTTCTTGGCCTCCTTCTCTTCCTGTTTCTGCACATTCTCAAAGTAGTCTCCGCTGCTCTCCTCCCTGTCCGCACCGCAGCCCACACACACTTTTGCATCATATCTGTTCAGGGAGCCGCAGTAACTGCAGGTCCAGTCCGCACCCTTACCGTAATTGGCAGCCTTATCCTGATCGACATACTCCTTCTTATCTTTCAGATAAAATTTGGTACCCGCATCCTGCGAATGCCCACAGGCCGGACATCTCTTCTCAAGTCCGCTAATACCCTTGTTCTTACAATACGGGCAGTCCCAATATCCAACCACTATCTTGTCCATAAAGTCTGATCCTCCTGTGTGGATTTATTGATATCATTGTTATATATCTATGTTATGTATTGTTGTTATGTTACATTGATATATATCGTTGTTATTTATCTTATTTATATCAGTGATCATTATATAACCGTGCTGTTTCTTGTATGACCGGCGTTGCATGCCATTGTTATATATCCATGTTATGTATCTATGTTATGCATCCTTGTTATATATCGCAGTTATACATTGATGTTATGTATCGTTGTTGCATATCATTGTTACATATCGCCGATATTTATTGTCTGACCGGTATTGATCCCCTCCTCACCGGTCATTTTGCATAGGTCAGAAAACGGTTTCCGTTACCAGCAAACCATTCCGCTGCTCCTTTGATCTCCATCTTCTCAAGTTTACCCTTTAACGGGCTGTATATCACTATATTTTTTTCATCATATCCGGCTATCAGGACAGCGGCATCCTCTTCGACCATTGCAATTACAGGTATCCCGTTACTTATATAATACAGCATGGCATTGGTTGAGCAGCCCGATAACGCGAGGGGTACCGCATCGCTCATATTGTCCTTCATGATATCAAGGGCCGATCTGCCTTCGGAAAGCAGGGTGACCGTATCGGCATAAACACCGTCTGTCTTAAGAAGCTCATCCAGGCACACGGAGATCGTTGTTTTTTTGGAATTCACATAAACATCTTCATTTTCCTGCCGGTCCGTCATGGCTTCCGCCGTTTCGTCAATCTCCTCCGATGTTGTTCCGGTCTCGGTGCTCTTATCACCAACTCTTGTGGTCTCAATACCTTCTATAGTGTATTTCTGCTTCCTGTCTCCTGTCCTCCATATATACCTGCATTCCTTGTTTGTTACGGTACCGCCCATGTTCTCTGCCGTATATACGGCATCGGATGCATCGGTATATATAGCCACTATCTCTCCCTTTGCATATACAAAATATCTGTCCAGAAGATCCTTGACATTCAGATAAAAATACCGGTTACCCTCATACATAACCTCTTTTGTTGTAGTGATCCTCGGATTGTTTCCGGCTTTGCTGTTCTTAAGCACGGTCTGCCAGGTGGTCTCCATTTCTTCCGTAACAACGCTCTTGTAACGATTCTGAGAAGCTTCTTCTTTTTCGTTGTTCATGATCTGATCATCACTCGTCTGATATATAACATCACTCTCGCGATCGATACTGACTCTTGTCAGGTTCATCATATTGTCTTTAAATTCCACATCGGTTATGTATATACCTTCACGGTGGTAGGTTTTGAGTATCTCTCCTGCCAGATTCTGTATATAGATATAATCCATCGGGAGCACCGTCCTTCCGGTGCTGTCAAGTCTTATGTCCGATACCTTTACACTGCCGTAGACAAAATCACGGTTGAAGAAACCCAGAGGGATAAGGATATGACCTTCTTCCGCCCTGATCTCAACAGGAACCATCGCATTAAGCGACATGAACTTCAGTGTCTTATAATCATACAGGATATCTGCGGGCTGCCAGCCTATCATACTGTTGTCCGAAGATGAAACGAAACGGGTCTCGTTAAGCCCGCTGGCTAAGAGTTCTGCCTTCCTGCTCTCAAGATCCACACTGTAAATTGTTCCGTTAAACATTAGGTAGAGAGTTCCGCTTTGATTTACATAACATAAGTTCTCAACATCATGCTTAAGTATCTCGTAAGATTTGCTGTATGGTATGAACAGCGTCTCTTCAACAGTATTATATACAGAATCATAATAATATACGGCTATCCCGGCTTCACCCTCATGGATGCCGCGGTTCATATACCCGTAAACCGCAAAAAAGATATTACCCGTCGCATCCACATAAAGTATCTTGATATTATGCGACTTAAATGATGTACGGACATCGTCATTATTCTTATCTCGGAAAGAATATACATGCGCCAGCGAATCGGTATCCGAATTGTAACTGTACAGGCTTCTCTCCTGTACAAAGCAAAATACGTTGGCATCCGCATTTTCTTTATAATCCAAGGATTCGGACAGTATCCCATGGAAGATCTTCCCGTTTGCGACAACAATATTATCTTCATTGATTATCTGATCCATGGTACGCTCATAATCCATAAGATAGATCCTGTCATTTCCGCGGGTCAGATAAAAGTATTCTTCCACATCATACATCTCACCCTTTGCAGATACAGTATAATTTAATTTTACCGATACATTCCTGCTGTCAATATCAAGGATCCTCAATTCCCTGTCACTCTCAAGAACAGGCTCCAAGTCTCCCCAGGTAAGCTGGTTAAAACTCGAATGAATGTTAACGTAACCGAAACTTGAATTATCTCCTTCGGAGTTGGATTCCATATACTGTTTAAGTTCCTGTGCTGCCTCCTTATCAAAAGTCTTGGAACTGAAATTGTGGATAAAATCAAGCTTCTCATTAAGATACAGTTCCGGCTTATCAATGAAGCGGCAGTAATATGAGACCTCTCTTCCATCCGATAAAGTAAGTTTGATAACGAGCATATATTCCTGCTCGTCCTTAATGAGATCCTTAACGGATATCACTGTCGTTATCTCATCACCGTTGTAGACAGGATCCTTAAGATCGGCGTTCTCTATAAGGCGCTTCATATCAAGTGTCCTTACTTCATATGCAGCGCCCGTGACGATGCTGTCAAACGTCTTTATCTTGATAGGTATAGTCCTGTCAGCAGACATTGGAGTTATGGTCCCACGCAAAAAACTGCCCTCCATTTCGCTCACAAAGCCATGAAGGCAGTTGACATATTCACCGTTTACATTTGCATAGATAACAGGCAGTGCAGCACCTCTCATATCTGCCGTAAGATCCGTATTCCCCGTATTTACGACCTTGGAAGTCACGATAACGGTGATCACAAATACAACGAACAGTATGCACAGTCTGCCGAAAGCTCTCGCAAGTTTCTTTCTCATCTGACTTATATTTTAATCTATACCATAGTTTAAGAAAAACAACGGTCGAAGAGATAAAACACTCCCCAACCGTCATCCTATTCCATTAATTTTCCAAGATACATTTACTTCTTAGCTGCCTCGATACGGGCTACTGATCTTTCAAGAGCAAGCTCGGCCCGCTTCATATTGGTATTGCTCGCCTTCTCGGCAAGACGTCTCTCTGCACGGACCCTGGCCTCCTCGGCACGGTTTACATCGATCTCATCCGGCCACTCTACGACCTCGGCAAGTATGGTAACGGAATCCTGAAGTATCTCAACAAATCCGCTGATAAGCGCCGCTGTCTTTACTTCGGAATCGCTCTCCCTTATACGAAGGATACCCGGAGCGATAACACTGGTCAGCGGGATATGGTTCTTTAACACACCTATCTCGCCTTCGGTAGTCCTAAGCTCCACCATGATCGCATTCCCTTCATAGAAAACACGGTCCGGTGTTATGATTTTTAATGAAAAAGCTCTGTCATCAGCCATTTATCTGCCTCTTTTACTTATTCGCCTTAACCTTGGCAAGTACATCTTCGATCCCGCCGCAGCTTAAGAAATAACTCTCGGGAATATCGTCATGCTTACCCTCAAGGATCTCCTTGAAGCCCTGGACAGTATCCGCGATGGATACATAACGTCCTTCAAGACCTGTGAACTGTCCGGCAACGAAGAACGGCTGTGACAGGAATCTCTGTACCTTTCTTGCACGTGATACCGTGATCTTGTCTTCTTCGGAAAGTTCGTCCATACCAAGGATCGCGATGATATCCTGAAGTTCCTTATATTTCTGTAGTATCTCCTGAACACCTCTGGCAACCCTGTAATGCTCTTCGCCCACGATCCTGGGATCGAGTATCCTCGATGTCGACTCAAGAGGATCAACAGCGGGATAAATACCGAGCTCAACTATCTGACGCGAAAGAACCGTTGTTGCATCCAGATGTGCAAACGTTGTTGCGGGAGCCGGATCAGTAAGGTCATCGGCAGGTACATATACTGCCTGAACCGATGTGATGGAACCGTTCTTGGTAGATGTGATACGCTCCTGGAGCGCACCCATCTCGGTCTGCAGCGTAGGCTGGTAACCAACGGCACTGGGCATACGTCCGAGCAGAGCCGAAACCTCTGAACCTGCCTGCGTGAAACGGAATATATTATCAATGAACAGAAGCACATCCTTACCACCCTGATCACGGAAATATTCAGCCATCGTAAGTCCGGAAAGTCCAACCCTCATTCTTGCTCCGGGCGGCTCGTTCATCTGACCGAATACCATTGTGGTCTTATCTATAACGCCCGATTCGGACATTTCATGGTACAGATCGTTACCCTCACGGGTTCTCTCACCGACACCGGTGAATACCGAATATCCGCCGTGCTCGGTAGCGATGTTACGGATAAGCTCCTGAATCAGGACTGTCTTTCCTACACCGGCACCACCGAAAAGACCGATCTTACCACCCTTCTGATAGGGGCAGAGAAGGTCAACGACCTTTATACCCGTCTCCAGAAGCTCGGCATTGGTCGACTGCTCCTCGAACTGCGGTGCCTTCCTGTGTATCGGGAAGAACTGAACGTTATCGGGAGCCGGCTTGTTATCTATCGGCTGACCCAATACGTTGAAGATACGTCCCAGTGTGTTCTCACCTACGGGCACGGTTATGGGAGAACCTGTTGCTATCGCATCCATTCCCCTTATAAGTCCGTCCGTGGGACCCATGGCAATACATCTTACCGTATCATCACCTAAGTGCTGGGCAACTTCCACTACCAATTCACTCTTATCTTCCTTCGGTACTCTGATAGCCTCGTTTATCTCAGGCAGGGCGCCTGATGCAAACTTGATATCAAGGACCGCACCGATGATCTGGGTGATCTTTCCTATATTATCTGCCACTGTTTTTTCTCCTTCCTATTTTCCTGCTATTAGGTAACAAGTACTTCGTACTTGTTTTGATACGTATGTCATAAGGACTCTACCACTTCGTGGTCCCCCTCATGATAAATTCAACTGCTAAGCGCTTCGGCTCCGCCGATGATCTCGGTAAGCTCCTGAGTGATATGTCCCTGACGTGCCCTGTTATACTGCAGTTCAAGGGTTCCTATCATCTCCTCTGCATTACTCGTAGCGGAATCCATGGCCTGCATCCTGGCACCGTTCTCACTGGCAACCGCTTCGATAAGCGCCCCGTAGATAAGGCTCGCGATATACTTGGGGATTATCATCTCCATCGCTTCCGTTTCTTCGGGTTCATAGTTCATGAGAGTCTTGGAACTTACAGCATCCTCGGCCTGCTGTCCATCCGCTTCCGCTTCATCCGCCGAAGCATCGACCGGAAGCAGCTTGATGAGCGTCGGTATATGGCTTACCGTATTTTTAAATCCGGTGTATGCCAGCCATATCTCACCAATTTCCTTATTTGAAAATGCTTCAAGCAGTGCATCCGTTATCTCCATCGCATCCTTATACAGAGGCTCGTTGATAACTTCGGAATAATCAGCCTTGATATTGTATCCGCGGCGCTTAAGGACATCCCTGCCCTTCTTACCTATCGCGTAAACCTCAACATCCTCTTTCTTAAGTTCGGAACCTGTAACAAGCTTTACAATATTGGAGTTATAACCGCCTGCAAGTCCTCTGTTTGAGGTGATCACCACGACCGCCTTCTTTTCCGATGAACCGGATGTAAGGTACGGGTGATCTATATGTCCGGTACGTCTGATCATTCCGGTTATCGTCTCATACATACAGTTAAAATATGCCTTCGAGCGCTCTGCACGGGTCTTGGCCCTCTGCAGCTTGACCGTCGAAACGAGCTTCATAGCCTTGGTGATCTGCTGCGTACTCTGGATACTGGTTTTACGCCTTTTTATATCTCTCATTGAGGCCATATGTTTATACCTACCTTATCCTTAGCTATTCATAGCACGCTCTAAAAGCTTCGCATTAAACTTATGTTATGAACAGTTATTTGACAAATTCAGCCTTGAAATCCTCGATCGCCTTACGAAGCTTAGCCTCGGCATCATCGGAGATCACTTTGGTATCCTTGATCGAAGCCGGAACCTCAGGTATCTTTGTCTTTATATACTCGAAGAATTCCTTCTCAAAATCAACTATCCTGGCTACAGGTACATCCAGCAGATACTTGTTTACCGCAACGAAGATTATGATAACCTGATATTCAACCGGCATAGGCTGGTACTGCGGCTGCTTAAGTATCTCCTTGATACGTTCGCCCTGTGCAAGCTTCTCCTTCGTATCGGCATCAAGTTCCGAACCGAACTGTGCAAAAGCAGCAAGCTCACGATACTGGGCAAGCTCTGTACGTATGGGAGCCGCGATCTTCTTCATAGCCTTGATCTGAGCGGCACCGCCGACACGGGATACCGAAAGTCCGGCATTAACGGCCGGTCTGAAGCCCGCATTGAACATTTCGGTTTCAAGATATATCTGACCGTCTGTGATCGAAATAACATTCGTGGGAATGTATGCAGACACATCGCCTGCCTGTGTCTCGATGATGGGAAGCGCGGTAAGCGAACCTCCGCCGTATTCCTCACTCATCCTTGCAGCACGTTCAAGCAGCCTTGAATGCAGATAGAATACATCACCGGGATAAGCCTCACGCCCAGGCGGACGACGAAGCAGCAGTGAGAGTGTACGGTATGCAACGGCGTGCTTACTCAGATCATCATAGATAACAAGAACATCCTCGCCGTTCTCCATCCATTCCTCACCGATAGCACAGCCCGCGTAAGGAGCTATATACTGGAGAGGAGCCATCTCACTGGCTGTTGCGGCTACGACAGTCGTATATGCCATGGCGTTGTATTCTTCCAGTGTCTTAACTATGGAAGCAACGGTGGAGGCTTTCTGTCCTATCGCAACATAAATACACTTAACGCCCTGACCCTTCTGATTTATGATGGTGTCAACGGCGATAGCAGTCTTACCTGTCTGACGGTCACCGATTATGAGCTCACGCTGTCCCCTTCCTATAGGGATCATGGAATCGATAGCCTTGATACCTGTCTGCAGCGGCGTATCTACCGACTTCCTGGTGATAACGCCCGAAGCGACACGTTCTATCTGACGATATTTATCCGTCTGTACCGGACCCTTGCCGTCTATCGGCTGGCCAAGAGCATTGACGACTCTTCCGAGCATCGCATCACCGACCGGAACCTCAACAACCCTGCCGGTAGTCTTGACTGTATCACCCTCGTTGATATTCTTCTCGGCTCCGAGAAGAACCGCACCGACGTTATCCTCTTCAAGGTTCAATACCATTCCGTATACTCCGCCGGGGAACTCAAGAAGCTCGTTCATCATCGCCTTCTCAAGTCCGTGAACACGTGCGATACCGTCCGCAACCTGGATGACCGTACCCACTTCGGATACTTCCAGCTCGCCTGCATATCTCTTGATCTGATCCTTAATTACAGAACTAATTTCTTCAGGTCTTAAATTCATGGATCTGTACGCACCTTTCTTTAGATTTCAAACAGCTTAAGCATTTGCCGCTTTAAGCTGAATATCGTTTAATTCCTTCTTAAGTCCTTCAAGCTTCGTCCTGATGCTCGAATCAACAACCCTGTCGCCTATCCTTATGACCATGCCGCCAATGAGCGACTCGTCGATCGAATAATTCATTTCCATGGATACATAGTCCGTGGTATCAAGAAGCTTCTTCTTAACAGCTTCCTTCTGTGACTCAGTCAATTCAAGCGGTGTGCTCACATAAGCTATTCCTATCTTCTTATGTTCCTTCACCCTGAGAACGAAATGATCAAGTATCGAATCAATATCCGCGTAGCGCTTATTTGCTACTATGAGCCTTAAGAAGCCCGTGAACTCATCACTTAAACGTCCCTTGAATACGGACTCCATGATCTGTTCCTTCTCTTCCTTAAGGATCTTGGGATGATTCATAAGCCTTGAAAAATCAGGATTATCCTTAAGTATCTGCCGGACCGACAGTGCTTCGTCGTAAAGGACATCAAGTGTGTTTTCCTCAATACCGGTCTCAAACAGAGCATCCGCATAGGTGGTGGAAACTAGCTTTGCCATGTCTTATCACCTACTTCTTTTAATGTCTCTTCAACGAGAGCATCCTGGATCGTTACATCCATCTTGTCACCGACTACCTTACCTGCCATGAGCGATGCGATATCGATCATTTCCTTCTTTATCTCATCACGCGCCTTCTCCTTCTCAAGCTCGGCTTCAGCCTGCGCCTGCTTGAGTATTCTGGCGGCCTCTTCCTTCGCATCGGCGATTATATGGTTTTCATTTGCCGTCGCACGCTTTCTTGCATCAGCAAGTATCTCATCCACTTCAGCATCGGCATTTTTAAGCTTATCCTCATATTCATTCTTGAGGGCGTCAGCGTCTTCCCTGTCCTTTTTCGCCGAATCGATATCATTCTGTATCTTCTCGCGGCGCTTCTTAAGCATTTCATGCACCGGATCGAATAACAGGTATGAAAGAAACATAAACAGGAAGAATACCGATACCGCTGTCAGGATAGCATCGTGCAGCAACTGGAAATCAAGATCAAATAATCTTTCCATCCAAGTATTTGCCTCCTTTCAACGTATTTAGATCTCCTTATTTTAAAAGAGGCTTAACAAACATCAGCAACATAGCTACCAGAAGTCCGTAAAGACCTGTCGTCTCGGCTACGGCCTGACCAAGAAGCATGGTCGAAGTAACGTCTGACTTCGCTCCGGGATTACGTCCTACGGCTGCAGCCGCATGACCGGCAGCAATACCCTGGCCTACACCGGGTCCGATACCTGCGATAAGTGCAAGACCTGCACCGATCGCCGAACAACCTCTGATGAAATCTTCTCCTGAAATATTCATGAAAAAATCCTCCTTTGTAATATATGTGAACTTAAATATTTCTCATTTTGAAACCGTAACCGGGATCATTCCGATCCGATCGCATCACTTACATATGTCATGGTCAGCATACAGAATACATAGGTCTGTATCGCACCGCTGAACAGATCAAAGTATATGTGAAGGAATGCCGGAATACCTATCTTGACAAAGATGGGCAGGAGCCCGTAATACAGTGCCATCATAACGGTTCCGGACAGTACGTTCGCATAAAGACGCAGCGACAGTGAGATGGGTACGGCAAAATCACCTATTAAGTTGATCGGGATCCAGAATACCCACGGATCGCACAATCCCTTTATAACACCGCTGACCTTCTGATACTTGAATTTATTATATGTGATCAGGCAGAAAGTTATGACACCGAGCGGGAACGTTACGCCGTAATCAGCTGTCGGCGGACGCAGTCCCAGGATGCCCGAAATATTGCTTAAGAAAATGAACAGGAATAATGTACAGATGTAATTGACGAACTTGCTTGCATTTTTCCCCATCGTGCTGTTTATCACGCCGTCAAGGAAATCAACCAGAAGCTCTACTATGTTCAGGAACGGGCTTGGGGCTTCATCCACATTTGCTTTCTTGATCGCCCTGTTTGCGCATACCGCAAATCCTATCAGGATAAGCATTACTATCAGCGTACATACATGCGTGGTCGTGATCCATACTTCGTTTCCGAAGAAATTATATGAAAACAGACCTTTTATCATGAAATCGACATCGCCTGATAATAACAGTGCAGTGTTACCCATCTATCGTGTCATCTCCTTTGCTGAATTTTGAAAAAATCTTATGTGTAAAGGGCTGAAAATATGCCCCTGTCTTAAGTCCCATCAGTCCGGCAAAGCATGTGAGCGGATTGCCGGCACCGGATATCGCAAGTGCTATTATCACCGCACATACGATAAGATATCTTAACGAAGCCTTCTTCTGTATATAGGCCTTGGCACCCTTCTCATCAAGCGAAACCGCAACCTCAAGCGAATCCGCTATGCTTACCGACAATGCCAGGCATAAAACAAATCCCAGGATCAGTCCGGCCGAATGATACAGCTTCCTGTCGGTGAAGATGAGCAGTGCCGCTTCCCATACAATACAGTAAAAAGAAGCACCGGCCATCAGTTCGATAAGTGTTCTGTTGTTCCGGATACGCTCAAGCATTCTCTTCATCATCAAAACCCGCCGTATCCGTCATATCCTGTTCCGCCCGGGCCGCATCATCTTCCGCCGCGTCCGCAAAAGCATCTTCCCGGCTGCCTCCGATCCTCTTCGAATCATCAAAATTCGACTTGCGGACCTTTACCTCGTCATGCACGGGCGGCTTTTCATATATCTGCTTCGCAAAAATATAGACGTTTCTTCCGCCGGCAACAGCACCGACAAAAAACAGAATGATAACCAGAAAGGATGTGTGAAAAAACCTGTCAAGAAAGATACCTGAAAAAGTGCATAAAAAAATGGGAACCAGCATGTTGATCCCGAACTGCAGAACCTGCGTAAGAGAACGGTACACTCCTTTATCGTAATTCACAACAGTTACCTCATTTACGGTTATCGCTTCCATTTTACCATAATTTTTAAAAAAGTCCATAAAAATAGAGGATTCTCGGATGAAATAAATTTCATATGCGTAATTATGTGACATTTTTTGCAGATTGCAAAAATGAGTTAGACAATACCGCCATGTGTTGTTATACTAACAGAAAATACGTCGCATTACCGAATAAGGAGGAAGCTCATTTGGATACACCCAGGCTGTACAGAAAACGTCTTATCCCCGAAGAATGTATTCCGCTTGACGATGATGTGATCCTTAAGATCGATGAAGATATCATCATCACCAAATGGAACACTCTGCATCCCAAGAAAAACCTGCATCACGGTTTCTCCTGCTACTTTCTGAAAGAAGGTTACAAGGTAAGCAAATTCCTCAAGGAAGACGACTCCCTGATGTACTGGTACTGCGACATAATCAAAACAGACTATGACAGGGATACAAATACCTACATATTCACGGATCTGCTCGCCGATGTGATCATGTTCCCGGACGGCTTCGTAAGGGTTGTCGATATAGATGAAATAGCGCTTACCCTGCGGGAGGGTAAGCTGCCCAAAGATGATGTCATAACGCTATTGGAGAATCTGGATAAGCTGCTTAAGATAATCTACAGCCATGATTTCGAAAAATACAAGCATATGATAAACGAATACGCGCTGCCGCATTGACAGCGCGTATTATATATTTAATAAAAAACATGTCCGCCTATGATCGTTCCCTTGATCTGCGGGATGACCGTTCTGAAAAACAGGCAGTTGCCCACGGGCTGCACACCCGCCATCGCTTCGTCTGCGGCACGGTAGCAGCTCTCCGTCGCGCCAAGCGAAAGCCTCGTCGCAAGACGTCCGCTGCCAACGGGCGAAAACTGACGCTTCTGATAGATAACCCCTACCATGGTATTCGGAAAAGCCGCACTCCTCATCCGGTTGACAACTACCGATCCAACGGCCACCTGTCCTATATACGGCTGATTGCCCGCTTCACAGTAGATAAGGCACGCCA